>NZ_JBICTU010000025.1:0-157316 GCF_043197795.1 Sphaerisporangium sp. NPDC049003 | reverse complement strand
GGGGGGGGGGGTGGGGGGGTGGGTGGGGGGGGGGGGGGGGGGGGTGGGGGGGGGGGGGGGGGGGGGGGGCCCCCCCCGCGGGGCCGCCCCCGGGGGGGGGGGGGGGGGCCCCCCCCCCCCCCCCACGGCGGATGGCGACCATGCACTGGGGGACGTTCGTGCTCTCGGGCGAGCCGCTGATGGCCCCCGTGCAGGAGACCCGCGCGGCCTGGATCGCCTCCGGCCGCGACCGCGCGGACCTCTGGGACCTCGCCGTGGGCGAGACCCGCACACTCACCGGCTGAACAGGCGGAGTCCGCTGGACGACGACGGGTCTTTTCGGCGTGCGCGGAAGCGCACGCCATGATCCCTTCCGTGAAATGGTCGGCCGCTCTCTCCGCGTGTCCGAAAGCGGACAGTAGATCGGGTGACGTCCGTTTGCCGTGATTCCGGACCGTCAAATCAATCCGCAGGTGGCGGACGGGAATTCCGGGTAACCCCCGATTAGGCGCGAAACCACAATCCTGATATCTGTCTGTCAACTACCGTCATTACCAATAGTTTGAATGACAGTCAAGACATTGATGGCCTATCACATACATGAAATACCGGGGTGCATCACCGCAAAGTGAGCACAGAGGAGCACCCTGGTGAAAACGCCCCCCAGCGCCAAAAAAGCCCCAAAACTCACCCGTAGCCTCGCGGTAGCACTGGGAATCACCCTGGTCACCGTCGGGATGGGCAGCGCTCAGGCCGCCACCGCGCCGGATCCGGTCAAGAACCCCCGCACACAGGCCATCGAGCAGCCCGGGAAGGTCCCGGGTGGCTTCGCGTCCTGGAAAGAGCTTCTGGCCACCCAGGAGAAACTCGTCAAAGCCGCCGACCGCATCACCGCGGCCGCCAAGGAACAGGGCGGCAGCGGCTACGCCGGCGTCATCGCCGCCCCGGAGAACCACGAACTTCGCGTCTACTGGAAGGGCGGCACCCCCAAGCGGATCGCCGGGCTGGTCGGCGAACTGCGCCGTGACGTCCCGATCAGTCTCCTTCCTGCGCAGTACTCGGCACGTGAGCTGGAGCGGGAGATGGCTCGCCTCATCCGCAGGTCCAGCGATGTGATCACTTCGATCGCCGCGAAGCCCGACGGCTCGGGCCTGGCCGTCACGGGCGCCGACCTCAACGCGACTCGTTCAGGGATCACCGATTCGGCGGTACCGGTCACCGTGGAGGCCGGCGTCCGCCCCATTCTGACGACCCGGTGGAACGACTCCCCGCCGTGGTGGGGTGGCGGCGCGTGGAACAGCCCCGGCGGCGGCTGCTCGACGGGCTTCGCCGTCACCTACGGCGGGGTGAACAGGGTGCTGTCCGCCGGGCACTGCGGAGCGATCGGCAACACGGCCACCGATCCGACCGGTGAAGTCATCGGAGGCATCACGCAGGACGACAACACCCGCGACGTGCTGCTGATCCAGGCCGCCTCGCAGGGCTATGTCTTCAACAACAACGTCGGCTCCACCTCTCCCGAGTTCGCCAACCCGGTGGTCGGCACCTCCAGCTCCTATGTCGGCCTGTGGGTGTGCACCTCCGGCGCCTACTCGGGGACCAACTGCAGCATCCAGGTCCAGCAGGTCGGCGTCACCATCAACGTCGGCTACCTGATCACCGGAACGGTACGGGCGGAGCAGTCCGCGCACACCAACGCCGTCGGGCAAGGTGACAGCGGCGGCTCGGTCGAGGTCGTCAACCCCGCGAACACCGCCCAGGTCTTCGCGGCGGGTGTCAACACCGCCATCGACGGCGGCACCGCCGTAACGTGTACCGGCTACGTCACCAGCGGCCGGACGTGCGCCTGGCGGATGTACTACTCCCCATGGAGCAACGCGACCGACGCGTTCCCAGGAATCGCGATCGTCCTCGGCTGAGCCGGACAGGTGAGAACCGTGGGGCCGGTGTTCACCCACCGGCCCCATTTCTCGTTGAATCGTCTGGCCGGCCTCCGAGGTGACTCGTCCAGGAGGGTATTTCCGGGTACGGCATTTGAACGGGTACGGCATCTGAACGGGTACGGCATCTGAACGGATGGCCACTCCGAATCATCGAGGCCGATCCATTCCTTATGATGTCCCCACGGGGATGAGCCATGCGGTGGTGGCCCGGGTCAGGACCAGGTCTGTCCCTGTGCGGTGTCGGTGACCTTGACGCCCAGCGCGGCCAGCTCGTCGCGGAGGCGGTCGGAGGCGGGCCAGTCTCTGGTCTCGCGGGCCTTCGCGCGGGCCTCCAGCAGCTCGGCCGCGCCGGGCGGGAGGACCGCGACGACGGGAGGCTTGCCGATGTCGATGGAGAGGTCCAGGCCCAGCACCTGGTCGAGGTGCAGGAACGTCTCAAGGCGGGAGCCGGGGTCCACCGTCTCGTCACGCTCCAGCTCGCGCACGACGCGCAGGGCCGCGGGGGTGTCCAGATCGTCGTCGAAGGCGGCCTGGGCGCGGTCGGCGTACGCGGCGGCGATCGGCCGGCTCGGGGACTCGGCCCACTCGGCGACGCGCTGGCGCCAGCGGCGCAGGGTGCGGTCGGCCGCGTGGAGGGTGTCCCAGGTGAGGTTCATCTGCTGGCGGTAGCGGTGTTCCAGGAGCGCGAGCCGCACGGCCAGGGGGTCGAGCCCGGCGGCCACGACGTCGGACAGGAGCACGACGTTGCCGGTGGACTTGGCCATCTTGCGGCCGTCGAACAGCACGTGCTCGCCGTGGACCCAGTGTTTGACGACGTCGTGCCCGACCGAGGCGTTCGACTGGGCGCGCTCGTCCTCGTGGTGGGGGAAGCGCAGGTCCTTGCCGCCGGTGTGGATGTCGATGTGCTCGCCGAGGAAGCGCAGGGACATGGCCGAGCACTCGATGTGCCAGCCGGGGAACCCCCTGCCCCAGGGCGTCTCCCAGGTCATGTCGCGGTCGGAGCCCTTCCACAGCGCCCAGTCGGCGTGGAAGCGCTTGCGAGGGTCCACGCCCTCGACCCGGTGGCCGGGCTTCAGCGCGTCGAGCCGATTTCCCGAAATTTCACCGTAAGTTGGGAAACTCTGGGCATCGAAGAAGACCGAGCCGTCGTCCACGGCGTAGGCGTGACCCTTCTCGATGAGCTTGGCGATCAGCTCGATCATCAGGTCGATCGTCTCGGTGGCACGTGGGGTGTGCTCGGGGGTGCGCATGTTGAGCGCCGAGGTGTCGCGGCGGAAGGCGTCCTCGTAGAACCGGGCGATCTCCATGGCCGAGCGCCCCTCGCGGCGGGCCTGCTGGAGGACCTTGTCCTCGCCCGAGGCGTCGATCTCCTCGTCGTCGACCAGGTGACCCACGTCGGTGATGTTCTGGCAGACCACCGACCGCACCCGGCTCTGCTCCAGCACCCGGCGGATCAGGTCGGACAGCAGGTACGACCTGAGGTTGCCCACGTGGGCGTACCGGTAGACGGTCGGCCCGCAGGTGTACATGCGCAGGACGCGCGCGTTCGCGGGGACGATCTCTTCGAGCTGCCTGGACCTGGTGTCATACAGCCGCAACATGAAACCGAGCTTAGGCCATGGGATCACGGCCCGTCAGGGCCACGGGGATCACTCGCGACCGGCGCCGGGGTCACGCCGCCTCGGGGTCGAGGAAGGCCAGGATGTCGCGGTCGCCGCGCTCGCGCAGGCGGGTCAGGACCTCCTCGCGCGAGGCGCCGTCCGCCAGGCCGATGCGGGCCCCGATGAGCCGCAGGGCCTCCGCCTCCGAGGCCACAGGGGCGGTGTACCCGATCAGGTGCAGCGCCATGTTGACCGGCGGCAGCCCCTGTGCGGCCTGCGGCAGGTAGCGGGTCAGCAGCTCGCCGCCGTCCGACACCGTCATGAAGATCGAGTCGCCCTCGCCGGCGTTGTAGTCGGCCAGGACGGGCCTTATCGAGCCCATCGTCGGCTGGTTGTGCCAGCTGATCACGACGTCGCCGGACGGGGTGGAGGTGGTCAGCTGCCCGCCGGGGGCCATCCCCAGGTGGGCGGCGAAGCCCGTGGGGAGCGGCGACCCCGAGCCCCTCAGGTGCTCGGCGTTGACGTCGACACGGTGCCACCAGCGCCCGTCCCTGCTGCGGAAGGACCTGCGGGTCATCGACACGTCGCGGCGCGGTTGGTACGGCTCGGCCTGCTCGGGCGCGGCGACGCGGATCCATCCGCGCTGGGTGCGCTCGAACCCCGGCCCGCCCGCGTACGCGCGCACCGAGCTCTCGCTGACCTCATAGCGCGTGGTCAGGTTCGCGACGACGGTGTTCACCGAGGCCTCGCCGCCCGCCCTCTCGATCTCGCGGACGATCATCTCCCGGATACCGATGTACTCCTCGCCGCCCCAGCGCGACAGCCCGTACCGGTTCCTGTCGACCCGCAGGAAGCGCTCGTCGGCGGTGAGCTGGTTGCGGATGCCGACGAGGCTGTAGTCCTCGCCGATGCGGGTCTGGATCTCCTCGGGGCTCAGCGGCCCCTCGGCGACGGCCAGCACGGCCTCGGCCTTCTCGTTGACGCTGCGCGGCCACGGGACGACGTGCCCCTCAAGGATGCGCAGGTGCGGGACGGAGGCGAGCCAGCGCTCGGCGACGTCCTCGCGCACCCCGAGCTGGGCGACCATCGTGACCGCCTCGGGCAGCTTCACCGGCCCGTCGGTGAACAGCTGACGGGTCTTCTCCTTCAGCTCGTCGGCGCCCCCGGCCACCAGCCAGCCGTCGACCTGGTCGTACCCGGTGAGCAGGGTGCGGACGAACCGCCACGTCGGCACGCCCAGCGTCGCCAGCTCCGCGCGGTGCCAGGGCACCGCGGCGGCGAGGTCGTCCGCGGGCACGGCCGAGCCCAGCCGTCCCCGCAGCCAGGCGAGGTGGGCGGCCAGCGGGGTGGCCTCGGGGGCCGCGAGCCGGGCCTGGACGTGGTCGCGAAGGTCGCGCTCGATCTGCCGGATGCGCTCGCGGGTCACAGAGAACCGCTGCGCCAGCTCGTCGAGCGTCACCCGGCGCTCGGCGTAGACCCGGTCCTTGGCGATGGCCCGCTGCCGGTCGTCGAGCGCGGCGAAGATCTCGTCGATCAGCTCGGGGATCGGCCGGTCGGGCTTGGCCGGCTGGGCGGGCACGGACGCCGCCTCGCGGCCGGGCTGGGCCTCGGAGGCCAGCAGCCGCGACAGGACGCTCGTGAACAGCGCGTGGACGGCCTCCCGGGTCTCCGGGACGCGCAGGCTCTGCTCGGGGTCGGTCAGCCGGATCAGGGGCAGGATGTCGCCGAGTGGTAGGTGCCCCCAGCAGGCCATGGAGAGGTCGGCCAGTCGCGCCGCCACCTGAGCGGTTCCGACGATCAGGCAGGCGCGGTCCAGGGGGAGTGCCTGCCACCACGCGTCCGGGAGACGGGTGTCGCTCGCGATCGGCTCGACCTGGCTGGGCGCTGTCCAGCGCAGGGGAGGCACGATGTCGCTAAGGCTCAAATTCATGGGGGTCCAACCGGCATGGGGCTTGGGTCGGGATGAGACTCGGTCTTATCCGCAGTTCAGGTTATTGGGTCATGGGGGCAGAAAGGGACTTGCCCGGCCGGAGTAGGACACGTAAAGCCGCTCGGCGGCCCGTGTACAGGCCATGTAGAGCAGCCCCCGTTCCCGCTGCAGGTCGTGGGCGCGCGCCGTCGGATCCTCGGCGGCCGGGGTGAGCGCGTCGGCCGAGGGCACGATGCCGTCGGCCACCCCGATGAGGGCGACCCGGCGGAACTCCAGGCCCTTCAGGCCGTGGAGCGTGGTGACCCGCACCGGCGCCTCGGCGTTCGCGAGCGCCGCCTTGGCGTCCTTGACCAGGTCGCCGTGGCGGGTCGCGACGGCGATCTCCTCGGGTGGCACCCCGTCGTGGATCCATTCCTGGACGACGGTGACCAGGCCGGCCAGCTCCGCCTCGTGGGAGGTGTACTCCCGTACGAGCGGGCGGGTGCCCGGATGCGTCGCGCGGAAGCCCACCAGTTCGATGATGCCGTCGACCAGGCCGTCGGCCGGGCCCCCGCCGCGCAGCCGTACGCCCCACGAGAGGATCTCCTGCGGCAGGCGGTGGGAGACGGTGAGGCGGTGGCTCTCGGCCTTGATTCCGAGCGCGCTGAGCGCCACCCGGGTGTCGAAGACCCGCTGGTGGGGGTCGCCGACGATGAACAGGTCGTTCGGGGCGGGCGGCACGGCGGCGCGCAGGAGCCGCCACTGCGCCGGGTGCAGGTCCTGCGCCTCGTCCACCACGATGTGCCGGTACGGTTCGAGCCCCGGCGCGTCGTCGCCGAGCAGGTCGCCCGTGGTACGGCCGAGCAGCGTGGAGGCCTCGGAGGCGAGCTGGAGCAGCGTGCGCCGGCCGGAGGCGCGCAGCCGTCCAGTGACGTGCTCGATGGCCTTCCAGACCGCGGTGCGCTCCTCGACTTCGAGCTCCACGCTGCGGCCGGGACGTCGCGCGGCCAGGTATTCCTGCACGGTGCAGAGGTTCTGCGCGAGGATCACCTGTTCCCACTCGCGCAGCAGGAACGCCGGGCTGTGCAGGTCTCCCGAGACCTCCGAGGCCTCCTGCCACAGCGTGGCGAGGTCGGGCGCGCCCACCAGCAGCGGAGGCCGTCCCTCGGCCTCGGCGACGATTCGGTGGGCGAGGCGCTCCACGTTGCCGACCTCGACGCGCTCGCGGATCTCCTCGTCGTCCACCAGCAGGTCGAGCTTCGCGGCCACGTCGGCGGCCACGCCCTGGGAGAACGTCACGAGCAGGACCCGGCCCGCGCCCGCGCGTGCGAGGTGGGCGGCGCGGTGGAGCGCCACCAGGGTCTTGCCGGTCCCCGCGCCGCCGGTGACGAGCACCGGCACGCCGTAGCTGTCCTGGTGGGCCAGGCGGTGCTGGGTCGGGTAGAGGAACGTGCACCAGTGCGGGGTGGTGAGCACCCGGTCGAGCACGCTCGGGTCGGGGACGAAGGCGGCCCGGTCGGGCGTGCGTTCGAGGGCGGCGGTGAGGTCGGTGACGTCCACGGCCGTCGCCGGCACGGCCACGCGCGTGTCCAGCGCCCGCCACGCCTCGGCGACGGAGCCGCCCTCGCCCAGCACCGCCAGCGGGGCGAACTGGCTCTCGGGGAGCAGCGGTTCGAGCGCGTCGAGGTTGGCGGCCGTGGTGATCAGCCGCACCAGGGGGAGCACCTCGGTGTCGATGCCGAGCCCGAGCAGTTCGCTGTCGCGGACGTGCGCGAACAGCCGCCACTCGGTCGAGGCGGCGGAGCGGCGCAGCGCGGGCTCGACCCGTTCGAGGGCCTCGGCGTTCCAGATCTCGGCGACCCCGATGGCCGCGTTGACGGCGAAGCGGTGCCGCTGGGCGTACGACCAGGCCTCGGCGTCCGGCAGCACGGTGAGCATCCAGTACACGTCGCGCTGCCGCACCACCACCCCGCGGTGGCGGTCGGCGAGCCGCAGCGTCGCGACGCGCGGGTCCCTGGTGTTGCGCACCCGCTCGGGGTGAGGAGCGGACGTGGTGTTCTGCAGGAACCGGCGCAGGGAGATCACGGCGTCCCGGCGTACGGGCCGGGGAAGCGCGTCGAGGTCCTGGGGGACCTCGGGGGCGATCGCGAGCCGGGGCACTGCGGCTCCCGTCAGACCATCAGGGACAGCAGGTCGCGGTCCCCGCGTTCTCGGAGCCGGTTCATCAGGTCGGGCAGTCCCACTGGCCCGGTCATGCCGATGCGGGTCGCGAGCACCCGGATGGTCTCTTCGAGCGACTCGGGGCCGCCGTTGGTGGTGTGGCCGGCCAGCCGCAGCGCCACCTCGCCCTTTTCGAGGTCGCCGGTCGAGGGGGGCACCAGCCTGGTCCGCAGGACCTTGTCCTCCTCGGCGACGGTGAGGAACAGGTGGGCTCCGGGCTGCGCGCCCATGTCGTGGAGAAGCTGTCCCAGCGACTCGATGACCGGACGGGCCTGCCAGCTCAGCGTCACCTCTCCGGCGGCGCTCGTCACCGTGTGGCTTTCGCCGGGGGAGAGCCCGAGGTAGGCGGCGAACCCGCTCGGCAGCGGGCACTCACCACCGGTGAGCTGCTCGGGCGCGACGTCGACCCGCAGCCACCAGAGGCCGTCCGGGTGCCGGAAGCACCTTCGGGTCATCGACACGTCCTTGAGCTGGCCGGTCGGGACCGAGTGGCGCCCCTCGGGGTCGCCCGGTCTCTCCTCTTCGGCCTTGCCGGGCTTCTTGGTGCTCTGGATGCGCAGCTGCGGGACGTTCTCCAGCCACTCCTTGGCCACCTCGGGGTGGATGCCCAGGGTCGACACCAGTTCGAGGGCGCGGGCCACCGTCGGCGGGCGGTCGGCGTTGAGGATCAGGGCGCAGGTCTGCTCGCGTAGCTCCGCGATGTCGCCCGACACCAGCCAGTCGTCCTGGACCGTGTAACCGGGCAGGGTGGCCAGCACGAACTGCCAGGCAGGGACGTCGAGCGAGCGTAGTTCCCTGGTGTGCCAGTCGGCGGCGGTCATCAGGCGCGACTTGGGCGCGGCCACGCCGAGCGTGCCGGGGAGCTTCTCCAGGTGCTGGGTGTACGGCGCGGCGTCCGCGCTGTCGAGCCAGTCGGCCAGCCTGCCGCGGAGCTCGCCCTCCAGGGCCACGATGTCCTCGGGGGTGACGGCGAACAGCTTGGCCAGTTCCTCGGGGGCGGCGGGGGAGTCGGCGAAGACGTGGTTCTGGGCCACCGCCCAGGTCTTGTCGTCCAGGTCGGCGAACGCCGCGTCGATGATCGCGGGGATGTCCCTCTCGGTGCGCCCGGTGCCCAGCTCGTCGGTGTTCGTGCCCGTCGGGGTCCCGCTGCCCTCGGGCGCGGCCGGACCTTCCGCCTCGCGCGGCGGTTCGCCCTCGCCCGGGATGTCGCGATCCTGGGTGTCCTCGGGGCCTCCGGGGGCTCCGTCGTCTTCCCCGGAGCCTTCCGGGGCGTCCGCGGCCGAGGGGGGCTTGGCGCCGAAGGGGTCGGGGTCGAGGGGGGCACCGGCGGGGCCGAAGGGCCCGGAGTCCGGGCCGAACGGGTCGTTCTGCGCGAACGGGGCGGGCTCGGCGTCGAACGGCTCGGGCTCGGGCACGAAAGGCCGGGGCGTGGGGGTGAACCCCGGCTCGTCCCCGCCGAACCCGGGACCGTCCGTGCCGAAGGAGGGGACGTCGGGGGCGTACGAGGGGCCGTCAGGGGCGTACGAGGGGACGTCGGGGGCGTACGCGGGTGCGCTCGGGGCGGCGAAGGGCCGTTCGGCGCGCGGGGGCGGGGTGAACATCGAGGGACGGGACGGCGCGGAGTCCCGGGGGCCGTCGCCGGGGAACTCCCTGGAGGCGTGCTGCTCCAGGGCGGCCTCCGCCATGCGGGCCGCGGCGAGCCCTAGGGGGTCGACGCGGTCGATCGACGCCTTCTGCCTCTTCGGCAGCGGGGGCGCGGTCCGTACGGGAAGCGGTTCGGCCCGCGGGGGCGCGGAGGCGGGCGCGGAGACGGCCACGAGCGCTTCCGAGGGCGGCGCGGGTTGGGAGACCGGGGTGGGCGTCTCCGAGGCCGGTACGGGCGTCTCGGAGGCGGGGACGGGCGTCTCCGCGGGTGTCTCCGCGGGCGTTGAGGGGGTCTCCCCGGGCTTCTCGGCCGGCGGGGACGTCCGGGCCGCCTGGTCGTCCTGACTCTGCTCGCCGGTGGGCGTCAGCCGTACGAAGACCGCGGTGAACAGGGCGGTCAGGACCGGCCTGGCACGGATGAACGGCTGGTCGGTCAGCTCGCGGCCGGTCAGCGACAGCAGGCCGAACCACGAGCCCACTCGGTCGAGCGCGATGGAGACCTGCGGCTCGTCGGCCTCCTCGGGGTCCATGACGTGCAGGGCGGGCAGGATGTCGCCCACGGCGGCGGCCGGCCAGTGCTCCATCGCCAGCTCCGTGAGGAGCTCGCCCAGGGCCTCGGGGCCGAGCACGGCGAAGACCCTGCTGAGGGGCACGGCCCGCCACCAGGCGTCCGGCAGGCTCGGCACCTCGCGTAGCTGCGAGAACCCTGTCGCGTCACTCCACCGAAGCGGAGGCACGAGATCACTCAGGCAGAAGTTCATCCCGTTTCCTCTCCGGTGATTCCGTTGACCAGACCATAGTCTGGCAAATCGCTCGATCGTAGGCGGCGGTTAGGCTCGCACAGCGGCGAATCGCAGCCTCACGTAGTCGGCCACCCAGCCCGATTCGCGGCGCAGGGCGGGAGCCGCCAGCTCGTTGACCCTTCTCAGCAGCGGCTCCACCGTTGCGGGCGGCACTCCGTCGAGCAGGGATCCGGCGAACATCCGTACCCAGTCGGCGGCGCCGTTGGGGCACTCGTCGAGCGGCGTCGGGCGGTCGAAGTATTCGAGCAGCCGTACGGTGAACCCGCCCTTCTCCAGGCGGACGGCGTACTCGGCCGGGCTGGGGAAGTACCACGGCAGCTCGGGTTCGGGCAGTCCGTACTCCCGCCAGGCCGTGAGCATCGCGGAGGTGAGCGCCGCGCAGTTGCCGGCGCCGCCCAGCTCCGCCACGAACCGGCCTCCGGGGGTCAGCGCCGTGCGCACGCACCGGATCACCGCGTCGGGGTCGCGGCCCATCCAGTGCAGCGCGGCGTTGGAGAAGACCGCGTCGTACGGCCGGCCGACGCCGAAGTTGGCGCCGTCGCCGACCATGAAGTCCAGGCCCGGGTGGTGGGCGACCGCGACCTCGATCATCGCGGCGGAGCCGTCCATGCCGAGCACGGTGGTGCCCCTGGCGGCGATGTCGGCGGTGAGCACGCCGGTGCCGCAGCCCAGGTCGAGGATGCGCTCGCCGGGCTGGGGGTCCAGCAGCTCGATCAGCGGCGCTCCGTGCGCCGAGACGTAGCCGAACGAGCTGTCATAGGCGCGTGCGTTCCACCGCATCAAGCTCGGCGTGTCGTATCGCAAGGCCATCAGCTCGCATTCTCAGACATCGCTTCCCGTGTCCGTAAGTACAGACACTTTAGAGCCAAGATGCCCTTGCGACACATCTGTCCGGGTGCTTCCCCCTCACCGGCCGCGTCGATCCGGGGATGGGGGACGGATCACCAGGGTCAGCTCATGGACTTGGCCCAGTTGTCCTTCAGGTAGGTCTTGGCCTCGTCGGCCTGGGGGATCGTGAGCACGACCGGGGTGCCGGACACGGCGGGCAGCTTGGCCGCGGCCTGCTTGTCGAGCTTGCCCTTCATGTCCAGCGCCTCCATGCGCGCCGGGCGGGCGAATCCCTTGAGGAAGAGGTTCTGGACCTCGTCGCTGTAGAGGAACTCCTGCCAGAGCCGGGCCGCGGCGGGATGCGGCGCCTTCTTGTTGATCGCCTGGACGTAGTACGACGCGAGCGCCGCGTTCGCCGGGATCACGACCTTCCAGGCGGGCTTGTCGTCTCCGGCGGTCTGGGCGGCCTTGGCGGCGTTCACGTAGTCCCAGTCGACGAGGGTGTTGGCCCGGGAGGGCAGGCTGAAGGCGCCCGACTTCTTGAGCTTGGTGAAGAATTCGAGGCCCCGCTGGGCCTGCGGCTTGCCCGCCTGGAGCGAGGCCGCCATCACGCCGTTGAACGCCGCCGCGGTCTGCAGCGGATCGCCCGGCAGGGCCACGGCGTATCCGGGCCTGAGCAGGTCGGAGAAGCGCGACGGGGCGCTCACCTTGCGCGGGTCGTACCCGATCGACATGTAGCCGCCGTACCCGGCGTACCAGTGCCCCTTGAGGTCCTTGACGCCGTCGGGGATGTCCTGCCAGGCGGCCACCTTGTAGGGGGAGAACTTCTGCGCGTTGGCGATGGCGACGTCCATGCCGAGGTCGAAGACGTCCGGCGCCTGGGCGGGCGGCGCGGCCTTCGCCAGGTCGATCTCGCGCTGGCTGCTCGCGCCGGGCTCCGCCACGTTGATCCGCAGCCCGTACTCGCCGGTGAAGCGGTCCATGATGGCACCGTAGTTCACCCAGTCGCGGGGGACCCCGGTGAGGTTCAGGGAGCCCTCTTTCCTCGCGGCCTCGACCAGCCGTTCCATCGAGCCGAACCCTTCGGCGAGACTGGCGGCCTTCGGGTTGACCGGAGGGAGCTTCTTGTCGGTGGTGGTCGCTGACGAGCACCCGGCCACGGCTGTGGCGAGGAGCGCTACTGCGGCTGCGGCACGTGATGTCACGAGACGAATACTCAACGTCACGCCCTCTCGCGTCGAGGAGGCACGCGGACACTTGGGGCAGCGTTGGGGTACAGCTCAGGGCTTACGACGCCAAAGGGGCCGGCTCAGCGCTCGGGGACGACCTTCGCCGCGACGACCTTCTCCTCGGGGATGCCGACCAGCGTGCCGTCGCGCTTGCGGACCTTGAGCAGACCCTCGTGCCAGGACTCGAGGACGCCCACCGTGTCGCGGAATCCCTCGGGTTCCCTGCGTCGCACCGTTACCCTGCTGCCGACATCTGATGGGGAAACGGAGATGAGCAGTCTTCCGCCAAAGTGCGTTGTCATCCGCTTTCCCCCCCTCCCGTTTCAGACATGTGGCCAGCACGGCAATACTAGGTCTAGCAACCCGCGGTCGAGTCGTGCGAAGGCGCGGAGAAGAAGGAGCCCGAGGTGACCTACGTCATCGCGCAGCCTTGCGTGGATGTCCTGGACAAGGCGTGCATCGAAGAATGCCCCGTCGATTGCATCTACGAGGGCAACCGCATGCTCTACATCCACCCAGACGAGTGTGTGGACTGCGGCGCGTGCGAGCCCGTCTGCCCGGTCGAGGCGATCTTCTATGAGGACGACACGCCCGACCAGTGGAAGGACTTCTACAAGGCGAATGTGGAGTTCTTCGACGAGCTGGGCTCGCCCGGCGGAGCTTCCAAGGTCGGGAAGATCGCCAAGGACCACCCGATCGTGGCGGCCCTTCCGCCGCAGGCAGAGGAGCACTGACCTTCGGCCTGCCCGTGGTCATGAGGTGCCGCCGGGTACCGTGGCCTCTGGTCGCGGTACCGCCGGTGACATGACCGGCCGCCGACATCCATGATCGCGCTGGACTTCTGGGGGGTTTCTCGGTGATCGGGCTGCCTGACTTTCCGTGGGACCGTCTGGTGCCCTACAAGGAGCGCGCGCTCGCGCACCCTGGCGGCATCGTCGACCTGTCGGTCGGCACCCCCGTCGACTCGGTGCCCGCCGTGGCGCAGGAGGCGCTCGCCGGCGCGGCCGACAGCCCCGGGTACCCCCTCACTTACGGCACCGAGCGGCTCCGCCGCGCCGCCGCGGGCTGGCTCGCCCGCCGCCACGGCGTCACGGTCGACCCCGCCGGCGTCCTGCCGACCATCGGCTCCAAGGAGCTGGTCGCCTGGCTGCCCACCCTGCTCGGCGTGGGCGCGGGCGACCGCGTGGTGATCCCCGCCCTGGCGTACCCCACCTACGACGTCGGCGCCCGCATCGCCGGGGCGACGCCGTACGCCACCGACGGCCTGCTGGGTCTCGGCCCCGAGCGCGTGCCGCTGGTCTGGGTGAACTCCCCGTCGAACCCCACCGGCCGCGTGCTGCCCGCCGAGCACCTGCGCAAGGTCGTCGCATGGGCGCGCGAGCGGGGCGCCGTCGTGGCCTCCGACGAGTGCTACATCGAGCTGGGCTGGGAGGAGCGGCCGATCTCGATCCTGCATCCCGATGTCTGCGGCGGCTCCCACGAGGGCCTGCTCGCGGTCCACTCGCTGTCCAAGAGGTCCAACCTCGCCGGCTACCGCGCGGCGTTCGTCGCGGGCGATCCCGCGCTCGTCGGGCGGCTGCTCGAGGTGCGCAAGCACGCCGGCATGATCGTGCCCGCGCCCGTCCAGGCCGCGATGACCGCCGTCCTCGACGACGACGAGCACGCCGACGCGCAGCGCGATCTGTACGCCGCGCGACGCGCCCTGCTGCGCCCGGCGCTCGAAAAGGCCGGGTGGCGTGTCGAGCACTCGACCGCGGGCCTCTATTTGTGGGCGACCGACGACCGTAACTGCTGGGAGCAGGTTCAAGCCCTTGCTGAAATCGGCATTTTGGTTGCGCCGGGCGACTTTTACGGACACGCCGGTTCATCACATATCCGGATCGCCATGACAGCAACTGACGAACGGGTCAATGCGGCGGTGCTCCGCCTCCAGTAGGATCCCGCGGCATGACCGTTGCGGTCGTGCTCGCAGTGAGCGCAGCCATCTTCGTCGTGGTGCTGGGAGCTTTTCTCGGCACGCGACGGCCCGAGAAGACGGCTCGACCGGCTCCCAGACCCCCTGAGCCGGCACCCGAGCCGAGTTCGTCGCACCCGGCGCTGGCCCGCCCGGTCGTCCTGGACCCCGACTACCTCGATCCGAGGACGATCAAGGTCGGGGACACCATCGACCGTCAGGGGTCGCGCTCGCGCGTCCTCGGCGCCCTGCACCTGTCGTGGCAGGGCGACCAGTGGATCGAGTACCTCCTGGAAGAGGGGGTGCGCCACTACCTGTGGCTGTCGGTCGAGGAGCGCCAGGGGGCGACTCCGGACGACCCGCCGCACCTTGAGGTCTACCTGTGGACGCCGGTCCCGACCCAGGGCATGGTGCCCGCGAAGAGCATGCTGATCATGGAGAACGTCGAGTTCTTCCCGATCGACCGTGGGACCGCCGCCTTCCGCTCCGAGGGCACGACCGGCTATCCCGAGCGGGGGCTGGTCGACTTCGCCGACTACCGCGCCGCCGACGGGCGGCTGCTGAGCTTCGACCGGGTGCAGGGCCAGGCCTGGACCGCCGCCTACGCGCAGCCCCTCTCGCCCGGCTCGATCAACGTCGAGCGCATGCTCTAGACGCGCGGAGGGCAAGTTTCAGGCCCGCGGAGCGCATGCTCCAGCCGCTGCTCCGGCCGCGCGGAGCGTCAGGCGATCTCGACCTTGCCCGCTGAGGACTTGGCGTCGGTCAGCCAGCCGTCGTGGCCGGTCGCCGACTTCCACGCGACGCCGGCGTAGCGAACCTGGTGCAGGCCGTACTTCTGGGCGTGGGCGACCGACCAGGCGGCGATCAGCCAGCCCCTGCGCTGCGTCGCCGCGCTGATCTGGTTGCCGTCGCTGGTGGTGTCCCCGAGGGCCCTGCTCAGCTCCTTGCGCGCCTTGGCGGTCTGGGTCGGCACGGGCTTGTCGGGGAGCGGGTACCAGCAGTGGACGGCCTTCGGGACGCGCCCGGTGAACGCCCCCGCGAGGATCTTGGCGTCCGCCTCGTGCTGGGCGTACGCGGAGCCGTCGGCGGACCGCTGCACGGCCTGGGCCGCCTCGTGCAGCGGCAGTTTCTGGTAGCGCTTGACCTTGACCAGCGCCGAGAAGAACTTCTGTGTCGCGTACACCGGGTCCTGGAGCTGCTCGACGGTGCCCCAGCCCTGCGAGGGGCGCTGCTGGAACACCCCCACCGAGTCGCGGTCGCCGAACGGGAGGTTCAGCAGTTTGGACTCCTGGATGGCCGTGACGTACGCGATCTCGACGGCCCGTTCGGGCAGCCCGCGGCGCGTGGCCACGGCGGCGATCGTGGCCGCGACCTGCGCCTGCTCGATCTCCAGGTCGAGCGTGCCGAGGGTGGTCTTCACCTCGCAGTGCTCACCCAGAGCGAGCGGCTTGGCCTTGTTCAGCAGCTGATAAATCCCGAAAAATATCGCTACGCCAAGCACGACGACGATGCCCGTAATCGTCAGAACCGCTCGTGAGAATCGCCGTGCCACGCACAAGAACCTACCGGCCCAGCCGAGGTCCCCGTGCGGCACTAAGCTCCCCTTGCATGAGCGAGACCTTCGAAAGCCCCTTGTCGGCCACCGTGGACGAGCTGTGGGAGCGGCGCGCCGAGCTGTCCCCCGATGACGCCGAAGCACGTGGCGTGATCGTCGCCGCCGTCGACATGCTGGACACCGGAAAGGCCAGGGTCGCCTTCGTCGACCACTCCTCCGGTGACGTGATCGTGGACGAGCGGGCCAAGCGCGCCATCCTGCTCAGCTTCCGGGTCCTCGGCATGGTCAGGAGCCAGGTCGGCGACTTCCACCACAACGACCGCATCCCGCTGAAGACCTCCCTTGAAGGCGTGCGCGTGGTGCCGGGCGCCATCGCCCGCTGGGGGGCCTACCTCGCCTCGGGCGTCGTGCTGATGCCGTCCTTCACCAACATCGGGGCGTATGTCGACAGCGGCACGATGGTGGACACCTGGGCCACGGTCGGCTCCTGTGCCCAGATCGGCAGGAACGTCCACCTGTCGGGCGGTGTCGGCATCGGCGGCGTCCTTGAGCCCCCGAACGCCGTCCCGGTCGTCGTCGAGGACGAGGCGCTGATCGGCAGCCGCTCGATGATCGTCGAGGGCGCGCGGGTCGGCAAGGGCGCCGTGGTGGGCGCCGGCACGATCCTGACCTCGTCCATGCCCGTCATCGACGTCCAGACCGGCGAGGAGATCAGCCGGGGCCACGTCCCCGACTGGTGCGTCGCGGTCGGCGGCACGCGCCCCAAGGAGTTCCCCGGCGGCACTTTCGGGCTCCCGTGCGTCCTTGTGCTCAAGCGGCTCGCGGCCGGCCGGCGACACGACAAGGCCGAGCTGAACGACGTACTGCGCCAGCATGGCCTCAATGCCTGAGACGGCGCCGCTCGACCTCTCCGGTGACGTACGGGCGCTCACGGCCGCGCTGGTCGACATCGAGTCGGTCAGCGGCGGCGAGAAGGCTCTGGCCGACGCGGTCGAGGCGGCCCTGGCCCCGCTGCCGCACCTCACCGTCGTGCGCGACGGTGAGGCCGTCGTGGCGCGCACGGATCTCGGGCGCTCCGAGCGGGTGGTCGTCGCGGGCCACCTCGACACCGTGCCCCTCGCCGGGAACCTCCCCTCGCGCGTCGAGGGCGACCTGCTGTACGGCTGCGGCACCTCCGACATGAAGAGCGGCGTCGCCGTCGCGCTGAAGCTGGCCGCCGGGGTGCCGAGCCCCAGCAGGGACGTCACGTACGTCTTCTACGACTGCGAGGAGATCGAGGCCGCGCGCAACGGGCTGGCGCGGCTCGCCCGCACCCGTCGCGAGCTCCTGGCGGGCGACTTCGCCGTGCTGATGGAGCCCACCGGCGGCGAGATCGAGGGCGGCTGCCAGGGCACCCTGCGGGCGCAGGTCGTCACCGAGGGCAGGCGGGCCCACAGCGCCCGCTCCTGGTACGGCGTCAACGCCATCCATGCCGTGGCGCCCATCCTGGACCGCCTGAACACCTACGAGGCGCGGGAGCCGGTCGTGGACGGCCTCGGCTACCACGAGGGGCTGAACGCCGTCGGCATCGCCGGAGGGGTCGCGGGCAACGTCATCCCCGACGAGTGCGTGGTGACGGTCAACTACCGCTTCGCCCCCGACCGCTCGCTCGACCAGGCCCAGGCACACGTGCGCGAGGTCTTCGACGGGTACGAGGTGCGGTTCACCGACGGAGCGTCCGGCGCGCGCCCCGGGCTGACCCATCCCGTGGCCGCCGCGTTCGCGCAGGCCATCGGCGGGACTCCCCGGGCGAAGCTGGGCTGGACCGACGTCTCGCTCTTCTCCGAGCTCGGCGTCCCCGCGGTGAACTACGGTCCCGGCGACCCGAACATGGCGCACCAGCGGGGCGAGTACGTGTCGCTCTCCGCGATCGCCGAATGCGAGCGCAGGATGCTGGCCTGGCTCGGCGCTCCGTGACCGTGGGGCACTGACCGTACGGAATCGGGGCCGCGCCGCTTCGCGGAGCGGGCCGTAAGGCGTCCGCGCAAAAGAAAGTGGCTTTCCTCGCCGGCCATTTGGCGGGGAAAGCCACTTTCAGTCCCGAGCAGCACCCTCGGCTCTTAGACGCGACCTCGCGAAGAAACGGTTCCCCTGCTCCGAGCAGATTTTTCAAGATTCTTTGGGGCCTGGGTGAGACCTTCCCATCCGGTGCGGCTTACGCGCTCGCGCGGGCGGTTAGCGTGATTCGCATGAACAAAGCACCTCGCGAGGAACGCCGTCAGGGACCGTCTCTGGTCCGGGGGAAGTTCCTCCCCGACACCACCTATGACGAGAGACTCCTCGACCAGCGCGGATCCACCGAGTGGCTGCACATGGACCCCTGGAGGGTGCTGCGCATCCAGGCCGAGTTCGTGGAGGGGTTCGGGCAGCTCGCCGAGCTGCCGCCCGCCGTCACCGTCTTCGGGTCCGCGCGCACTCCCGCCGACAGCCCCGACTACGCGCTGGGCGAGCAGGTCGGCAAGGCTCTGGCCGAGGCCGGGTACGCCGTCATCACCGGCGGCGGGCCCGGATGCATGGAGGCGGCGAACAAGGGGGCGCGCCAGGCCGGCGGCGTCTCGGTGGGGCTCGGCATCGAGCTGCCCTTCGAGCAGAAGCTGAACGACTATGTGGACCTCGGCATAGAGTTCCGCTACTTCTTCGTCCGCAAGACCATGTTCGTGAAGTATTCGCAGGCCTTCGTGGTCATGCCTGGCGGCTTCGGGACTCTCGACGAGCTCTTCGAGGCCATCACGCTCGTCCAGACGGGGAAGATCACCACGTTCCCGATCGTCCTCGTGGGAACAGAGTTCTGGAAGCCGCTCATCGACTGGATCAAAGACACCCTGCTGGTCAGAGGCATGATCTCCGAGGATGATCCGAAGCTGTTCCACGTCACGGACGATCCGGACGAGGCCGTCCGCCACATCGTGGCCGGCCATCAGCAGGCGGCCGTCGAATCCCGTGTCCGGGCCGCCACCGCAGGGGCCGAGGCAACCTGACTCCACGGTCGGCCCGGCCCCCGGCAGCGGCTGGAGAGGCCGCTGCCGGGTATCTGAGCGGGTCTAGAGGGTCAGCTGGCGGCCGCCTGGCCGAGAAGGACGGGTAGCTCGCGGTGTCCGTTGGACATGAAGGACTCCAGGGGACGGAGTTGGTCCACTGGACTGGCGAGAGCGAGGCCGGGGAAGCGGTCGAACAGCGCGGGCAGGGCGATCTCCGCTTCCAGGCGGGCCAGGGGCGCTCCGAGGCAGAAGTGGGTGCCGTGCCCGAACGACAGATGGCGGTGCCGGGTGGGACGCTGGATGTCGAACCGGTCCGCGTCCTGGCCGTGCAGGTCAGGGTCCTGGCCGGCGGCGGCGTATCCGATCACTATGGCGTCACCGGCGTGGAACACCACCCCACTGGCTGTGTCGTTGATGTCTTCAACGGCGAAGCGCATGATCAGGTTGGCGACCGGTGCCTCCTTGCGGAGGGTCTCGTCGATCACGTCGTCCCAGGTGGCCTGGCCGGTGCGGACCAGGGCGAGCTGGTCGGGGTGGCTGAGCAGGTTCACGATCGCGTGGTCCAGGAGATTGACCGTCGTCTCGTGCCCGGCGCCGATGAACAGGAGAAGCGTGTCGAGGACTTCCTGTTCGGACAGGTTCGAGCCGTCCTGGTCGTCGCGGGCCGCGATCAGGGCGCTGGTGAGGTCGTCGCCGGGAGCCTGACGCTTGGCGGCGATGAGCTCGGCGAGCATCATGTAGATCTCGCGGGCGTTGGCCGCGGCCTGTTCCTCGGTGAGGTTGGTGGCGAACAGGCCGCCGACGGTGCGGCGGAACCCGTCGTGTGCCTCTTCGGGGACGCCGAACAGTTCACTGATGACCAGAAGGGGCAGCAGATAGGCGAACTGATCGCGCAGGTCGACGGCGCTGTCGGCGGGGGAGGCGGCGAGTCGCGCGAGGAGATCGTCGGTGATCTTCTCGATCGTCGGCTTCAGCGCGGCGGTCCGGCGGGGAGTGAAGGCGGCGGACAGCAGGCGGCGTAGGCGGGTGTGCTCGTCGCCGTAGGCGGTGAGCGCGCTGCGGACCTCCACCCAGGGGCGCAGTGGCCAGTTCTCCGGGATCTCACCCTTGATGAAGGCCGGCCAGTGCTGGTGGGCGTCCTTGGACACCCGGGGGTCGCTGAGCAGTCTCTTGATCAGGGCGGGATCGGTCACCGCCCACGCCACCACTGCACCAGGAAGTTCCACCCGCGTCGCGGGGCCCTGGGCGCGGAGGAGCCGGGCTTCGGCGTGGATGTCCTTGCCGGCGGGGTCTAAACGGTGGGGGCAGGTGTCCATGAGTCTCCAGACATCGTGATAGGTGGGTAGGTGACAGGCAGTATGGGCCGCCCGCCTGGCGGCGGGCGGGTGGGTCAGTACATGGACGAGCCCTGGCTGAGCGTGAGCTCCTTGATGTCGCCGGCATCGGGAGAGACCGCCGCGTTGCCGCCGGAGAGGATGGCCACCACGGGCCCGGCCGGCAGCGCAGCAGGTTCAGGGTGTTGCGGTGTTCCACCACCACGCCCTTGGGCGTTCCGGTGGATCCGGAGGTGTAGATGACATACGCCGCGTCGCTCGGATCTCCGGGCACATAGGGCGCCCCGTCGCCCGGCGCGACGTCGTCGACGAGGATGGTCTCGGCCCCGGTCAGGATGGCCGTCCGGCGCAGCGCGGCCGAGGTGATCACTGTGGAGAAGGCGGAGTCCTCGGCCATGAACCGCAGCCGCTCGGCCGGGTAGGCGGGGTCCAGCGGCACATAGGCCGCTCCCGCCTTCCACACCCCCACCAGCGCGGGCACCAGCCACTCATCGCGATCCAGGCAGACTCCGACCAGGTGGCCGCGTCCGACGCCCTTTGCGGCAAGGGCGCCTGCGACGTCGTCGGCTCTGCGGTCCAGATCGGCGTAGGTGAGTCGGCTGGTACCCGCCACGACGGCGACGCGGTCCGGAGTACGACGACTCTGGTGCGCTATCGCCTCGTGGACGCGACCTGGCAAGCCGAAGTCGTCGGTCGCCGTTGCGGTCTCCCCCTGCCACGCCGTCCGCAATTCGACGCGTGTCGCATCAACGGTCACTTCGTCCTCTTTCCCACCAAGATCACGTAGGTGACGAGAGTTTGTAAGGCCCCGCCTAATTTGCCAAAGCGTGAAACAGGGGACTTGTAGCCGTCTTGGAGCGACTTGTGATCCAACTGCGCGGGCGGCGACCGGCAGGTGGGGTGCCGGTCGCCGCCCGCATGCGCGGCACGGTCGCGGAAAGGTCCGGCACGGAAAGGTCTCCGTACCGCCCCGGCGAGACCGGGCTCAGCCGCGCGGCACCACGTGGCCGAAGCGGAAGAGGCCCGCCGGGTCGTACAACCCCTTCAGCTCCACCAGTTTGCGCAGCACCGGCTCCGGCCAGGCCCGGGAGATCCGCTCCGGAGAGAGGTCGCCGCCCTGGAAGTTGATCAGCGTGCTGCTCGCCGACCAGGGGGCGAGGGCGCCGATCACCGCCTGGACGCTCGCCGGCACGACCATCTCCATCAGCTCGGGGACCGGTGCGCCGATGACCAGCAGGGAGAAGGCGGCGTCGCGCCCGCCGACGGCGTTCGGCTCCTTGGGCGCGCGGGCCAGCGCGCCGCCGAGCTGCCGCAGTTCCACGACGGCCAGCGGGATCTCCGCCGAGGGACCGGCGACGGCCAGCAGCGCCTCCACCGTGTCCTCGGTCAGCTCGCGGAGCGAGCCGCCGCGCTCGTAGACCGGCATCGGGGCGACCGGGTCGTTGTGGATGGAGTCGATCGCGGTGTAGGGGAGGTGCCCGATGGTGTCGAGCACGGGCTCGGCCACGGCGCGCATGGGGGCCAGCAAGCCCTCAGCCTCCTGGGCGTCTCCGAGGTGGGCGAAGCGCAGGTGGACGACGAACCGTCCTCGCAGCTGCGGCGGCAGCTCGGGCAGCGGCGGCAGCCGGAGCAGCGCCACAGAGGTGGTGGAGGACTCCGGCAGCGTGCCGGTCCAGGTCCGGTAGGCGTGCAGGACCCGGGCCGCGTCGTCAGCGGCGTAGTAGAGCCCGCCGGCGTACAGGGTGGTCACAGGGAACAGGTCGACGGTGATCGAGGTCACCACGCCGAAGCTTCCCTTGCCTCCGCGCAGCGCCCAGAACAGGTCGGGCTCGCGCCCCGCGTCGACCGTGCGCACGATGCCGTCCGCCGTCACCACGGTGATCTCCCGCACGTGGTCGGCGGCGAAACCGAAGGTCCTGGCGATCGGGCCGACGCCGCCGCCGAGGGTGAAGCCGACCACACCGACGGAGGTCGCCGAGCCGCAGAGCGGGGCGAGGTCGTACGCCGACGCCGCCGCGACCACCTCGGTCCAGGTGCAGCCGGCGCCGATCCGGGCCGTACGGGCCAAGGGGTTGACGTCGAGCTCGCGCATCCTCGACGTGGTGATCAGCAGCGCCCCGTCGGCCGCCTGCACGGCGCCGTGGCCAGTGGCTTGGACGGCGACGGGCAGCCCGCGGACGGCCGCGAACCGGACCGCCGCCGCGACGTCGTCCTCACAGGTGGCGGCGACGACGAGGGCGGGGTGGTGCCGGACGGCGAGGTTGAATCCGGAAACCTCCTGCTCGAAGCCGTTCTCGCCCGGGGACAGTACGGGTCCGGAGATCTGGCTGCGCAGCCCCGAGAGGTCGATGCCGAGGTGGTCCGCTGACGGGCGGGCGGTACTCATTGATCATCTCCTGATGACGAGAGGTTGACGCTCCAGTTGTCTCGCATGGCGTTTGGAATTCTCTGGCGGACGACTTGTGCCGTCCCTGACCCGGCCGGTGGACGGCGGGCCGGGATACTAGCGACGCCCAAGACGCCTCCTAGCCGCGGGCGAGATCCTGCGGGCATGTCGTCGCCATCCGAGTTCCGGCCGCCCAGTACCCTGCTTCTGCGCGAGGTGCCGGCGCACACGGGCACGGCCGGTGGGCAGATCCTCGCCCCCGTCCTCACCGCAGCCCTGCGCGAGGCTTCGGCCGTCCGCTGCCGCGTGTACGTGCTGTCGGATCTGGCCGGTCCCGCCGCCGCGCCGCCGCTCGCCGCGGCCCTGGTAGAGACCGATCCGGCCGCCCACCGGGCGCGTCTGAGGGCACTGACCGTCATCGGGCCGTACCGGGGGCTCGGGCTGGAGCGCCGGCTGCTCGGGGAACTGCTGACCGAACTGCGCGCGGCCGGGGTCCGGCAGGTGTGCTACCGCGCGGAGCCGGGAGCCGGTGACCTGCCAGCGCTGCTGCGCTCGTCAGGTTTCACCGGCGACGAACGTACGCCTTGTCAGTACGATGAGCCAGGCATCGGGCCCCTGGCGGTCACCTGGCTCATCCGCGAGCTGTGATGGAGACGGCCCTAGGCGTCATCCGGAGCCCGGCGATCGAGATGGACGGAGCCGTCAGAGTGAGCAGAACCGGCGTGCCGGACGACGCGAGCGCCGCACACGATCTGGACTTCCGGATTCTCGGACCGCTGGAGGTCGTGGACGGAGCTGGAACGGTCCTCGACCTCGGTTCCCGCAAGCAGCGTGCCGTGCTGGCGCTGCTCACGCTGAGCGCGCCGCACGTCGTCCCCCTCGACCAGCTCATCGACCGGCTGTGGACGAACGAGCTTCCGTCCAGCGCCACCGGCACGCTCCAGGCGTACATCTCACAACTGCGCAGGGTCCTCGAACCCTGGCGCAGCCCCCGTTCCCCCGCCCGCGTCCTGCGCACCCGGGAGCCGGGCTACCTGCTCGACATCGCCTCCGACCAGCTCGACGCCAACCGCTTCACCCGGGCCGCCGAGGCGGCGCACGCCGCCCTCGCGGAGGGCAGGCCGGAGGACGTCGATCGCGTCCTCGACCCGGCGCTGAGCTCCTGGCGGGGTGAGCCGCTCGCCGACTTCCCTGACGACGCCTTCGCACGGGCGACCGCGGCCCGGCTCGCCGAGGTCCGGCTGTCGGCGCTGACGGTCCGGGCGGAGGCGTGGCTGGCCATGGGACGGCACGCCGAGGCGGCCGTCGAGGCCGAGCGCCTGCTGCAGCACGACCCCTACCGGGAGGGACTGTGGGCGCTGCTCATGCGCGCCCTGTACGTCGGGCACCGGCAAGCCGAGGCGCTGTCCAGCTACCAGCGCTGCCGCGTCATGCTCGGCGAGGAGCTCGGGCTGGTCCCGAGCCCGGAGCTGCGCCGCCTCGAACGGGCGATCCTCGAACAGGACGAGACGCTCGCCGGCACCTGGCCGTCCGCGGCGGCCCCGGCCGTCGCGTCCGCCGTCCGCGTTTCCCCTGCCGGCCGGACCCGGGGGGCAGGGCAGGAGGAGGGCCCCACGCCCCCGGCGCCCGCGGCCGGGGAACCGGAGCCGGGTGCGGGCGGCCGGCGCCCGCCGAGGCTCGTCGGCCGCGAACCCTATCTGCGCCGCATCAGGGAGCGGCTGGACGACCTCGGGCGCGGGACCGGCGGGGTGCTCCTGGTCAGCGGCGAGTCGGGCATCGGAAAGACCCGGCTGGCCGAGGCGGCCGCGGGGCTCGCCGCCGAGCGGGGCATCACCGTGGCCTGGAGCCGGTGCGCCGAGGGCAGCGGCGTCCCCGCGTTCTGGCCGTGGCTCCAGGCGCTCCAGGAGCTGGACGGCACGGGCTCCGGTGAGCCGTCGAAGGTCGTCGCCTCGCTTTCGGGCGTCGACCGTGCGGCCGACACGGGCGACCCGGACACGGCGCGGTTCCTGCTCTACGACGCCGTGGGCAAGACGCTCGGGCAGCTGACGGCCACATCGCCCGCGCTGATCCTCATGGACGACGTCCACTGGGCGGACGCCGCGTCCCTGAAACTGCTGACTTTCCTCGGCGGGGATCTGCACCGGATGCCGCTGCTCGTGCTCGCGACCATGCGCCCGGAGTCCGGCAGGGCCCCGGAGCCGCTGGCCGACGCCCTCGGTGAGCTGACCCGGCAGCGCGGTACCGAGAGGATGGGCGTCACCGCGCTCACCTCCGAGCAGATCGCCGACTACCTGGACGACGTCGACCAGGCGGCCGCCAGCCCGGAACTCGCGGACGCCCTGCGCGACCGCACCGGCGGGAACCCGTTCTTCCTCGGCGAGCTGCTGCGCCTGCTGGCCAGCGTCCACTCTCTCGACCAGGTGGCCGTGGAGGACGTGGTCGCGCTGGCGGTGCCCGACGGCGTCAGCGACGTCATCACCCAGCGCGTGTCGCGCCTGCCCGAGGACTCCCAGACCCTGCTGCGGGCCGCCGCGGTGATCGGCAGGGACGTCGACTCGGCCGTGCTGGAGACCGCCACGGGCATCGGCGGCGCACGGCTGATGATGCTGCTTGAGCCCGCGGTCGCCACCGGGCTCCTCATCGAGGTCGACGGCGGGTGGGACTACCGCTTCTCGCACGCCCTGGTCAGGGAGGCGCTGTACGCCAGGCTGAGCCGGCTGCAGCGGGCGCAGCTCCACGGCAGGGTCGGCGAGGCGATCGAGACCCTGGCCCGGGGGGACCTTGCCTCGCGGCTGCCGGTGCTGGCCCACCACTTCGGGATGGCCGCGCGGGTCGGCTACTCGGAGAAGGCGACGTCGTACGCGGCCCAGGCGGCCAGGCAGGCCGCCGACCGGCTCGCCTACGACGAGGCGGTCATGTTCTGGGAGCAGGCGCTCGCCTCGCTCGACCCGTCCGCGCCGGACTCCGCCTCGACCCGCTGCACGCTCCTGATCGAGCTCGGCCGCGCGCGCCGGGTGACCGGGAACGTGCTCGGGGCCCGCGTCGCACTGGACGAGACCGTGACGCTGGCCGGCCGCCTGGGCGACGACGCCGCCGTGATCGAGGCCGCGACGGTGTTCGGCGGGGTCACGCTGTGGAACTGGCGTTCCTACGGAGTCGTGGACCAGGGCATGGTGGGCGTGCTGGAGGACCAGCTCGCCAGGCTGGCCCCCGAGCTGGCGTTCCGGCGCGCCGAACTGCTCGGCACGCTCGGGGTGGAGCTGTACTACGGAGAACGCCGCGACGAGGGGCGGCGGCACGCGGCGGAGGCCGTCGAGCTGGCGCGCGGGATCGGCGACCCGAGGCTGCTGGCACGCACGCTCAACAACTTCGTCATCACCGCGTGGACGCCCGAGCACGACGAGGAGCACCACCGGGCGGCAGAGGAGATCCTCACGCTCCCGGGCCTGCCCCGCGTCACCGAGATCATCGCCCGCCTGCACCGGATGCCCGCGCTCCTGCGGGCCGGCATGCTCGCCGACTACGACGCCGAGCTGGCGCGCTGCCTGCGGATGACCGCCGAGGTCCGGATGCCCGAGATCGAGGCGCAGGTGACCTTCGCCGCGGTGGGCCGGGCCATGCTCGGCGGCGACTGGCCGGAGGCCGACCGGCTGGCCGCGATGGGCACCGGCAGCTACCGCCGCACCAGCCTGTGGGGGGCCGACCCCCTCAAGCTGATCTACGCGTTCTTCTCCGACTGGTGCCGGGGACGGCAGGGCGCGCACGTACGGGGACTGGTCGACGCCGGCGCCGACGACTCCAACCGGCTGCTGCGGCCGACCGCCGTGCTCGCCGCGGTCGAGGCCGGGGAGGAGGCGCTGGCGCACCGGCTGATCGACCGCTGGGGCGTCAAGGCGGAGCGGGACTGGTCATGGCAGTTCGTGACCTGGCAGTGGGGCCTCGTCGCCACCAGGATCAGCCGTCCCGACCCCTACTGCCTGCTGGCCGAGCTGGAGCCCATCGCCGGCGAGCTGGTGACGCTCGGCACGGGCTGCGTCTCGTGGGGCGCCCTGCACGACGTCGTCGCCAGGCTGAAGCGCGCGACGGGCGACACCGCCGGCGCGCTCCACCACGCGGAGGCGGACCGGGACACGCACCGGCGCCTCGGCCTGCGGCACCTGGAGAACCGCGGCGCCGCCCTCCTCCGCGAACTGCGCGGCGGCTGAAGCGGGGGGACGAATGATCAGTCGCCGCCCCTTTCCGGACGAGAAGGTCTGTGTAGGGTTACCGGCGTGGATATGGCGATCTGTGTGTTCTGTGCCTCCAGCCAGAAGATCGACGGCAAGTACATCGACCTCGCCACCGAGGTCGGCACGGAGCTGGGCCGGCGCGGGCACACCCTCGTCAGCGGCGGCGCCGTGGTGTCCTGCATGGGCGCGGTGGCCCGTGCCGCGCGGGAGGCCGGAGGCCGCACGGTCGGCGTGATGCCTCAGGCGCTGGTCGACCTGGAGATCGCGGACACCGACTCCGACGAGCTGATCATCACGACCGACATGCGCGAGCGCAAGGGCGTCATGGACGCCAGGTCGGACGCGTTCCTGGTCCTGCCCGGCGGCATCGGCACGCTGGAGGAGCTCTTCGAGATCTGGACCTCGCGCACGCTCGGCCTGCATGACAAGCCGCTGGTGATCCTGGACCCGTGGGGCCTGTACTCCCCGCTCCGCCGGCTCGTCGACGGCATGTACGACGAGGGGTTCACCCGCCCCAACGTCTTCGACGCGATCTCCTGGACCACCACGGTCGAGGAGGCGCTGCACCACCTGGAGAGGCCGGGCCGTCCCCTGACCCCCCACGCCGAGGAGCTAGGCGAGGCCGCGCCGAGCTAGCTCCGGGGGCCGCCGCCCGGCCAGCGACTCGGTCATGTCGATCGCCAGCCGCACCTGCTCCTGGTGGTCGGTGCGGAACACGCGGGCCCCGAGCCAGGCGAACACCGCCGCCGTCGCGAGCTGCGTGTTCTCGTCCCCCGAAAGGGTCACCACGACCGTACGGCCCGCGCGGGCGTGCCGCTCGACCTCGGAGGCCGAGCCCGCCTCCACCCAGGAGGCGTCCAGGGGCCCGTCGGGGCCGGTAACGAGTACGGGCGTCATGCGCCGATGGTGCCACATGCTTCCGCGTACGTTCCAATGCGCGGGCGGATCAAGGCACCGGGGCAAGTGGGCGCGCTCAAAGGCACCGATGTGGCACGATTCGTATGTGCTGGTCCTACTCGCCGTCGCCGCGCTCGCCGTGCTGTTTTGCGTGGTGATGGTCTCGCAGGGGCGCGGTGGCGAGCTGACGGAGTTCGCCCCCGATGTGCCGCCCCTCGACCTTCCCGAGCCCGGGCAGCTGACCGCCGTCGACTTCATGGCGCTGCAGCTGCCGGTGAGCCTCGTCGGGTACCACACCCCGAGCGTCGACGAGACGTTGCAGCGGGCCGCGACGGCCATCGGCGAGCGTGACACCCACATCGCCGTGCTGGAGCAGCGCGTCGCCGAGCTGCTCGCGGGTCGCCTCCAGGCTCGCCAGGAGTCGTACGCGCGGCCGTCCTGGGCGCCCGATCCGTCGGAGCCCGCGACGGAGCAGGAGCTCGCCGCGGGTCCTTTCGCGACGGCGGAGCACCCGCCCGGCGTCGCAGGAGGGGAGGGAACGGCGGCGGGCGCGCACCAGAACCTCTTCGACGCCATCACCCCGGCCCCCGGCCTGGTCCAGGTTCCCGGCGAGGACACCGACCCGCCCGGGACGCCGGGCGAGCCCGAGGACACCGACTCCGCGAAGGAAAAGCCCGAGGACGCCGACTCCGCGAAGGAATCGGACCCCTCACCGGAGCTCGCCCCGGATGGGTCCAAGGAGCCCTCCGGAGAACTCCCCTCGGAAGGGTCCAAGGAGCCCTCCCGGGAACTCCCCTCGGATGCCAAGGAAGCGAGCTCCTCCGGCAAGGCCGAGAGCGCGTCCGAGGAGCCCGCGAGCGGGACCGCTTTCGGGGAGCCCAAGAGCCCGCCCGGGAAGCACTCGGCGTCCAACGGGGGCGGCGTCGCGACGGGCGGCCGCACCGAGGCGGAAGAGGCCCGCTGACCCCTCGGCCTGTGAGCCTTCGCCCGCGAGCTTGTAACCTCGGGGGCTGTGACCCCTGAGCTTGTGCGTTGCGGCTGGGTGACCACCGCGCCCGACTACATCCGCTACCACGACGAAGAGTGGGGGCGGCCCGTACGCGGCGACGACCTGGTGTTCGAGCGGCTGACCCTGGAGGCGTTCCAGTCGGGCCTGTCCTGGCTGACGATCCTGCGCAAGCGCGAGAACTTCCGCGCGGCCTTCGCCGGCTTCTCCATCCCCGCCGTCGCCGCGTTCGGCGAGCCCGATGTCGAGCGGCTGCTGGCCGACGCCGGCATCGTCCGCAACCGGGCCAAGATCGAGGCGGCGATCGCCAACGCCCGCGCCGCCGCCGAGCTTCCCGGAGGCGTCTCCGAGCTGGTCTGGCGGTACGCCGACCCGGCCGCGCCCATGCCGAAGACGCTCGCCGACGTGCCCGCGACGTCGGCGGCGTCCAAGGCCCTGGCCAAGGAGCTGAAGCGCCACGGCTTCCGCTTCGTCGGCCCGACCACGGCCTACGCCCTGATGCAGGCGATCGGCCTGGTCAACGACCACGTGGCCGAATGCTGGGTGCGCGACAGCGTCGCCTGACGCCCGCCGTGGGTCAGCGGCCGGAAAAGACCGGGCGCTCCTTGGCGAGGAAGGCCCGGGTGGCGTTGTGGTGGTCCTCCGACTTGGCGCAGGCGTCCTGGAGATCGGCCTCCACATCCAGGGAGTCCTCCAGGGAGTGCGCGGCCGAGAAGTCGAGCGCCTGCTTGATCGCCCCGTAGGCCACCGTGGGCCCCTGCGCGAGCCGTACGGCCAGCTCGCGGGCGCGGGCGGTCAGCTCCCCGGCGGGCACGACGGAGGTCACCATGCCGAGCTCCAGCGCCCTCGCGGCCCCCACGGGCTCGCCCAGCACCAGCAGCTCGCGCGCCCTGGCCGGGCCGACGAGCCTCGGGAGCGTCCAGGAGGCTCCCGAGTCGGGGGCGAGGCCGATGCCGCTGAAGGCCATGGCGAACTTCGCGCCGTCGGCCGCGACCCGGAAGTCGCAGGCGAAGGCCAGCGAGGCGCCCGCACCGGCGGCGATGCCGTTGACGGCGGCGATCACCGGCTTGCCCATGCCCGTGATCGTCAGGATGATCGGGTTGTAGTGGGCCCGGACGGTGTTGTCGAGGCCCACGCCCGCTTCGAGGTTGCCGGCGTGCTCGCGCAGGTCCTGACCGGCGCAGAAGCCGCGCCCCGCGCCCGTCAGCAGCACCGCCCTCGCGCCGGCGTCGTCGCGGGCCCGCTCCAGCGCCTCCAGCAGGGCGGCCTTCATCAAGATCGTCAGCGCGTTCATGGCGTCAGGGCGGTTCAGTGTGATCGTCGCGACGCCGTCCTCGACGGAGTACAGGACGTGCTCGTGCCCGTGCTCGTCCGTGTTCGGCGAGGAGGACGCCGGCCTCGGGGCCGGCGCTCTCGTGCCGGTCGGCGCGCTCTCGGGCGCGGTGGAGGGGAGGTCGGGTCGCTGATCCATCAGTGGACTCCCTTGTCCAGGTTGTGGTCGACGAAGGCGGACGCCGCCGGCAGCAGCCGGGCCGCCTCCTGCTCGAAGTAGGCGCGGGCCTGGTCACCGGGCCAGGCCGGGGGCAGGAGCTCCGGCGGAAGGCCCGGGTCGCGGAACAGGAAGTTCCGCCACCCGTGGACCAGTTTGCTACGGACGGCGAAGACCTGGTCGTCGGGGGCGTCCCGGGGCAGCGAGCCGACCAGGCCGGCCGCCTGCTCCATCCACTCCTCGTAGGCGCGGGCTATGGCGCGCAGGTCCCACGCGCGGGTGACGAGCTCAAGGGGGTCGCCGTCGAGGGTGCTCTCGAACCGGTCGGCGGACACCCGCTGGTCGTCGAGCAGGGTGTCCAGCTCCGGTGAGGCCCTCGGCCCGATCCAGGTGGTTTCTGACAAGGGAGCGTAACCGAGGAAGGACAGGTCGGCACGGAGCCGCTCACGCGTCGCCCGCTCCCGTACGGGCTGGAGGACGAGCACGTGCCAGCGCCCCGCCCACGGGTCCGAGGCGGTGCGGTAGATGCGCACGGCGGTCTCGTCAAGGCGCCGGACGCTCTTGGGCGTCAGCGCGTACCCGGGCCCCTGAGAGAGCCGCACAGGGACGAGCCAGTCCTGCCGCACCATGCGGGAGATCGCGGTGCGGACGGCCGGCGGGGCGATGTCCAGCGGGGCGAGCAGCCGGACCAGAGCGGCCACGGACGCCCTTCCCGCACGGATGCGCAGGTGGTCTCCGTAGAGGTCGAAAAGCGCGGCGCGGGCGTTCACATAGACCAGTTTGATCGGCGCAAGGGCCCCGGACAACGCATTCTGGGAGGAGATCGTTACCCATGCGCGCTCGCGAGGCGGGATAATGGGACGTCACAGAAGACGTGAAAGCGGCGGGCGGCCGGGCGCGGACAGGCGCGAGCCGGCATCGCGCAGGCCGAGGCAGGAAGGGATACACGCATGGCGGCGATGAAGCCGCGGACCGGCGACGGTCCGCTGGAGGTCACCAAGGAAGGACGGGGCATTGTCATGCGGGTCCCTCTCGAGGGTGGCGGGCGACTCGTCGTCGAGCTCTCACCAGACGAGGCCAGAGCCCTTGGCGACGCTCTGAAGAACGTCGTCGGCTGACATACCCCTGACACAACCCACCGACACAGGCGACTTGACGGCCCCGGCGGCCGGGCCGCGCGCCCCCATGCCGGGGCTGTCGCACTTCCAGGCAGGGGAGGACCACCATGCCCATTGAGACCGCGCTGCGATTCATCGACCCCCCGGCGCAGGACGCCGACCTGCTCGCCGTCCCCTTCCGTAGCGATCTCTCCGCGGACGTGGAGCTTCCCGTACCGGTCCCGGCGCTGCTGGCCCAGCACGAGTCCAAGGGTGAGCCCGGCGAGGTCGTCGAGGTGCCTGTGGCCCGCGGGAACACCGTGCGTCGGGTGCTCCTCTACGGCATCGGCGACGGCACGCCTCGCGCGCTGCGAAAGGCGGGCGCCGCCGTCGCGCGCCGTGCCAAGGGGCGTCGCTCGATCGACGTCACCCTCCCGCGTGACGTAGGAGAGCCGGGGTGGTCGGCCCTGGCCGAAGGCGCCCTGCTCGCCTCGTACACCATGAGGATCGGCGCGAGCCGCGCCAGGGCCGTCGAGGAGATCCGCTTCTCCGGTCCAGAGGAGGCCAGGCCGGCCGTCGCCCGCGCCGAGGTGGTGGCCCGCGCCACGGCCCTCGCCCGCGATCTGTCCAACATGCCGTCCTCCGAGAAGACCCCCGCCTGGCTGGCCGAGCGGGCCGTCGAGGTCGCCGAGCGTTCGGGTCTGACCTCCAGGGTCTGGGCGCCCGACGAGCTCTCCTCGGAGGGCTTCGGGGGCATCCTCGCGGTCGGCCAGGGTTCGGCGAGCCCGCCCCGGCTCATCCAGCTGTCGTACGAGCCCGGCGACGCCGACGGCACCCACGTCGTGCTGGTGGGCAAGGGCATCACCTTCGACAGCGGCGGCCTGTCCCTCAAGCCCACCGACGGCATGAAGTTCATGAAGACCGACATGGCGGGCGGCGCGGTGGTGATCGCCGTCCTCGGCGCGCTTCGCGACCTGGGCGTGCGCACCCGGGTCACCGGCCTGATCGCCGCCGCCGAGAACATGCCCTCAGGCTCGGCCCAGCGCCCCGGCGACGTGATCACCCACTACGGCGGCCGCACCGTCGAGGTGCTCAACACCGACGCCGAGGGCAGGCTGGTGCTCGCCGACGCCCTGGCGTACGCGCACCAGGTCCTCGACCCCGACACCGTGGTCGACCTCGCCACGCTGACCGGGGCCATCGGCATCGCCCTCGGGCGCGACATCGGCGCGGTCTTCTCCCCAAGCGACGATCTGGTCAAGGAGCTGCTGGAGGCCGGCAAGGCGTCCGGCGACCCCCTGTGGCGGATGCCACTGATCGAGGACTACCGCCCGGCGCTCGACTCCCCGGTGGCCGACCTGTCGAACGTCGACGCCGAGGGCAAGTACGGCGCGGGCGCCGTCACCGCGGCCCTGTTCCTGCGGGAGTTCACCGGCGGGCGGCGATGGGCCCACCTCGACATCGCGGGAGTGTCCAGAAGCACCACCGACGACGGCATCCTGACCAAGGGCGCCACCGGGTTCGGCGCCCGCCTCCTGCTGGAGTGGCTCGGGCGGGGGGCGTCCTCGTAGTTCCCGGGCGGCGTCAAGCTTTCGACCACGGCTAGTTCGCGATCACGGCCGGCCACCGATCACGGCTAGTTCGCGATCTTTATGGCGGCGAGCAGCCCGTCGCCCAGGGGCATCATCAGGGCACGCAGCCGCTCGTCCGCCTTGATCAGCTTGCCCAGCTCGCGGATCGCGACGGTGTCGGGATCGCGCTGCGCCGGGTCGGCCACCCGGTTGTGCCACAGCGCGTTGTCGAAGGCGACGATGCCCCCCAGCCGCAGCAGGCGTACGGCCTCGGCCAGGTAGTCGCCGTACTCCTGCTTGGCGGCGTCGCAGAACACCAGGTCGTAGCCGCCGTCGGCGAGCCGGGGGAGCACGTCCAGGGCACGCCCGCCGATCAGGCGGATCTTGCTGCCGGAGAACCCCGCCTCGGCGAAGGTCTGGCGGGCCAGCCGCTGGTGCTCGGGCTCGGCGTCGACGCTGGTCAGCGTGCCGTCCGGACGCATGCCGCGCAGCAGCCACAGTCCCGAGACACCGCATCCGGTGCCGACCTCGACCACGGACCTCGCGCTGATCGCGGTCGCCATGAAGCACAGCGCCGCGCCGCCGCCGGGCAGGATGGGAACGGCCCCGACCTCGATGCCACGCCGCCTCGCGGCGCGCAGCACCTCGTCTTCGGGATGGAACTCCTCCGCGTAGGCCAGCGTGGCCTCCACCGGATCAGTCGGCGTCGGGGCCATCGGCCTCTCCCTCCCCGCTTTCGCCGTACGCACGTATTGGTCGCAGCCTAGGGGAGTCGGGGCCGAACGGGAACTCACGCCACAACGGGTACGTTGCACGCTTTGAACGACCTTTGTTCAAGGGCGTCAAAGAACACAGTCCGGCCTCGTTGGTTCGTGGGTACGCAGGAAGGGGCGAAAGCAGGCACTATGGCTGTAGCGGTGGTCCCGGAGAGAGGAGTGCTGGTGGACGACTACCACCAGGCTGATACTCCCGATAGCGCGTTCCCGGGGGGAGACCCCCGGCTGCCCGATGGGGGCTGGACACCCCCGACATGGGAGGAGGTCGTCCGCGACCATTCGGCGCGCGTCTACCGGCTGGCCTACAGGCTCACCGGCAACATCCACGACGCCGAGGACCTCACTCAGGAGGTCTTCGTCCGGGTGTTCCGTTCGCTGTCCAGCTACACCCCGGGCACCTTCGAGGGATGGCTTCACCGCATCACCACGAACCTCTTCCTGGACATGGCGCGGCGCAGGCAGCGCATCCGGTTCGAGGGGCTCGGCGACGACGCCGCCGAGCGTCTGCGCGGGCGTGAGCCGTCACCGGCCCAGGTGTTCGACGACTCCCAGCTGGAGCCCGACATCCAGGCGGCCCTCGACGCGCTCCAGCCCGAGTTCCGCGCGGCCGTGGTGCTGTGCGACATCGAGGGCCTGTCCTATGAGGAGATCGCGGCGACGCTAGGCGTCAAGCTGGGCACCGTGCGCAGCCGCATCCATCGCGGTCGCAGCCAGTTGCGGGAGGCACTCGAACACCGGGCACCCCGTCGCGACGAACTCCCCCCGACCGTTAGCAGGGAGGGAGCATGAGCCATCTCGGAGAGCGCGCTTCCGCGCTCATTGACGGTGAGCTTGGTCACGCCGAGCGAGAACGTGCTCTGGCGCATCTGACGTTCTGCGCGGACTGCCGCGCCGAGCTCGACGCGATCAGGGCGCTCAAAAGCCGTCTTCGATCACTCGACCCGCCCGCCGTCCCGGCGGATCTCACGATGTCCCTTCTGCGGATGTCCGAGCCAGGCGGGCCGCTCCCGCCGCGGGTGCGTCCGTTTCCGAACCCGACCTATTCTCTGACCAGCGCCCCGATCGACAACAGGCCGCGGCGCAGCGGCGGGTTCTCGGGGCCGGGACGCTCGGGGGGCAACCGCCGGGCGGGTTATGTGGCGGTCGGCGTCGCGTCGGCCGCCGTCGCGCTCGGCACGCTGTTCATGGTGGGAGGCTCCGACAGCAGGCCGTCGGCTCCGCCGGTCGAGATGTTCGCCAACCAGCACCGCACCACCACTCCGGCCGGTTCGGTGCTGCCGGGGCGCGCGGGCTCCACCTCCCGGCAACCCTGACCCGGGGACACGGCCCGTCACTCCCCCCGTCCGTGCCGTTCACGGCGACGCGGGCATACGATCGGATGGACCCTGTCGGGCGCCGTGGGCTTACGGCGCTCGTATGGGGTCCGAGCGAGAATCTGGCGTAGCCCACGTTGACTGGCCTCGGGAGTGAGCGTTCGATGACCGACGAGACACGTACCTTCGACTCAGGGGACGTGGCCGATCCCTCCCAGCATTCCTGGGAAGGCTCGGCGTCGGGGTCCACCGGCTCCAGCGGGATGCGCGTCAGACCAGAGTTCCTGCCCGCCTCCGAGGGGTGGCCCGCCAGCGGGCCCGACGCGTTCACCGGGCCCAACCCCTTCGCGGCGAGCGGTGGACGGCACGATCCCTTCACCCCCGCGGGCGGTGCGGGCCGTGACCCCTTCGCCCCCGCCGCTGACGCGGGGCGCGACCCCTTCGGCAGCGACAGCACCGGGCCGATCCCGTTCGCGTCCGACGCGCCGCGCCACGGTGGCGACGAGGGGATGTTCGGCTGGGGCAACCCGTCCGGCGGGCCCCTCCCTCCCTCGCCCGTCGGCCCATACGGGCCGACTCCGCCCCCTCCGATCAACCCCTTCGGCATGGGTCCTGGCTGGGCCCCGCCCCCCGGCGCCCCCCGCACGGAGCAGGCGGGCGCGCGGGCGCCGAAGACCGGGATCCTCGCGGCCCTCGCCGTCGTGATCGCCCTCGTGGCCTCCACGGCCGGAAGCGTCGGCACCTACCTCCTCACCCGCAACGGCTCGGGCGTCGACCCCACCTACAGCCTCGGCACGCCGACGGGCGCGATCGTCAACCGCGCGCCCGACTCGGTGGCGGGCGTCGCCTCACGGGTCCTCCCGAGCGTGGTCTCGCTCGACGTCAAGGGCAACAGCGAGGCGGGCACCGGCTCCGGCTTCCTGATCAAGGGCGGCTACATCGTCACCAACAACCACGTGGTGGCCGCGGCGGCGCAGACCGGCAACATCAAGGTGACTTTCAGCACCAAGAAGACGACCAACGGCAAGATCGTCGGGCGTGACCCGAGCTCCGACATCGCGGTGGTCAAGCCCGACCAGACCTTCGGCGCCCCCGAGATCGTCCTGGGCAACTCCGACCGGGTCGTGGTGGGCGATCCCGTCATCGCGATCGGCTCGCCCCTCGGGCTCACCGGCACCGTGACGACGGGCATCGTCAGCTCGCTCAACCGTCCGGTGACCGCGGGCGGCGAGAGCGGGTCCGAGTCCTCGTTCATCAACGCCATCCAGACAGACGCGGCGATCAACCCGGGCAACTCGGGCGGCCCGCTCGTGAACGCCGCCGGCGAGGTGATCGGCGTCAACTCCGCCATCGCGACGCTCGGCAACAGCTCGTTCGGCGCGCAGAGCGGCAGCATCGGGCTGGGCTTCTCCATCCCGGTCAACCACGTGCGGCGGATCGCCGAGGAGCTGGTCACCACCGGTTCGGCCAAGAAGTCCCGCATCGGCGTCCAGCTCGACGAGAACTACCAGGGCGACGGGGTCCGCATCGCCACCGCCACGCAGCAGGGGCAGGAGCCGGTGATCCCCGGTGGCCCGGCCGACAAGGCGGGCCTGAAGGCGGGCGACGTCATCCTGGAGATCGACGGCACGCCCATGACCCAGCCGTCCGAGCTGATCGTCACGATCAGGAGCAAGGCGCCCGGCGACAAGGTGACCGTCAAGTACCAGCGTGGTGGACAGGAGAAGACCGCCACCGTGATCATCGACGCGGTTCCGGTCCCGACGCCGCAGCCGTCGTGATCGGGTGTCCTGTTTGGTGCCCATTGCCGGACCGGCGTATTAGTCTGAGAGGTAGCCAGGTCGCTGTTGGACGGTCCCGGTCAACGGCAGGCGTCGGCGTAGGAGAGCGTAGGAGATCACGTGTTCGGACTCGGCTGGCCTGAGGTCTTGGCACTCGTGGTCATCGCCCTGCTCGTCTTCGGGCCTGAGAAGCTTCCCCAGGCCGCCAAGCAGGCGGGTGGCATGCTGCGTCAGGTCCGTCAGATGGCCAACAACGCCAAGGCCGACCTCCAGGACAACCTCGGTCCCGAGTTCGCCAACTTCGACCCCACCGACCTGCATCCGAAGAACTTCGTCAGGAAGCACCTCCTGCAGGATCTGGAGGACGACTGGAACCGGCCGGCCGCCGAGAACTCCCCGGACTCCTATTCCCCCGTCGGCTCCTATGCGACGGCGGGCGCCGGCGAGCTGGGGTACGGCGAGATCCCGCCGTACGACTCCGAGGCGACCTGAGCCTTTCGAGAACATGTGAAAGAGGGCCGTCCCTTCACTGGGACGGCCCTCTTTCACGTGGAGTGCCCTGTGCTGTGGTATTTCGTGTGCGGCGCCCTGGGAGCCCCCTTGCGGGGCTTCAGCGGCCGGAAGGGGACAGCCCGAGCTGGAGGCCCTTGATGCTCCCCGACTTCTTGCTCAGGCTTTCGGCGATCCGCCGGAGCTCGGTCGCGGCCGGAGAGTCGGGGTCGGTGAGCACGAGCGGCTTGCCGTTGTCGCCCCCCTCGCGCAGGCGCAGGTCGATCGGGATCTGGCCGAGCAGCGGGACACGGGACCCGAGGGTGCGGGTCAGCCCGTCGGCGACGGTCTGGCCACCGCCCTCCCCGAAGACCGCGATGCGCTCGTCGCAGTGCGGGCAGGGGAGCCAGGCCATGTTCTCGATGACGCCGGCGATCTGCTGGTGGGTCTGCGTGGCGATGGACCCGGCCCGCTCCGCGACCTCCGCCGCGGCCTGCTGCGGGGTGGTCACGACGAGGATCTCCGCGCCGGGCATGCGCTGCGCCACCGAGATCGCGATGTCGCCCGTGCCCGGGGGCAGGTCCATGAGGAGGACGTCGAGGTCACCCCAGTAGACGTCGGCGAGGAACTGGTGCAGCGCCCGGTCGAGCATCGGCCCGCGCCAGACCACCGGGCTGTTGCCCGGGGGCTTGAACATGCCGACCGAGATCACCTTGATGTCATGCGCCACCGGCGGCATGATCATGTCCTCGACCTTGGTCGGACGGTCGCCCACTCCGAGCATGCGGGGGACGGAGTGGCCGTAGATGTCCGCGTCCAGGACGCCGACCTTGAGACCCGAGGCCGCCATCGAGGCCGCGAGGTTGACGGTGACCGACGACTTGCCGACCCCGCCTTTGCCGCTCGCGACGGCGAAGACCCGGGTCAGCGAGCCCGGCTTGGCGAACGGGATCTCCTTCTCGGGCCCCCGGTTGCCGCGCAGCTTGGTCTGCAGGGTCTTGCGCTGCTCGGTGCTCATGACGTCGAGATCAACTTGGACGCCGGTGACACCGTCGACCTTGGAGACGGCGGCGGTCACCTCGCGGGTGATGGTGTCGCGCATGGGGCAGCCCGCGACGGTCAAGTAGACCCCGACTCGCACCACCCCGTCCGGGGAGATATCGACGCTCTTGACCATGTCAAGGTCGGTGATCGGCCGGCGGATCTCCGGGTCGTTGACCGTCGCCAACGCGGCCGTCACCAATTCAGGGGTTGGTGCCATGGATCCATGCTACGAACCCAGGACCGATCCGACGAACTCCGCACCCTCTGGTAGGGGCCAAGAGAGCCTAAGAGGGAGGTGTACGCGCTTATGCAACCTTCTAGGATGACCGCGTGACGTCCATGACGGCGGAGATCACCCCGCAGCAGCTCATCGTCTGGCGCAAGGTCCAGCGGGCCCAGGTCCACATAACCCGGAGTCTTGAGGGCGAGCTGCTGAGCCGGCACGATCTGGCGCCGGCCGCCTACGACGTGCTGCTCCAGCTCTCCGAGACCGCGGGGCGCAGGCTGCGCATGAACGATCTGGCCGAGCGGGTGCTGCTGTCCCGCAGCGGGCTGACGCGGCTCATCGACCGCCTCCAGCGCGACGGGCTGGTCGAGCGCGAGGCCTGCGCCAGCGACGCGCGGGGTCTGTTCGCCGTGCTCACCAAAGCGGGTGACCAACGTCTCTCCGAGGCCACCCCCACCTACCTTCGCGCCGTACGGGGGCAGTTCCTCGACCTGCTCGACGAGGAGGAGCTGCGGCAGTGCGCCGACATGCTCACGAAGTTCTTCCCTCAGGTGTCGGCCTGACCCCGCTCTGGGGGGGACTCGCGTATTTCGTCCAGCAGACGCTCCAGCTCGCCCCTGATGTAGTCGCGGGTGGCCAGGTCGCCGAGGGCAAGGCGCAGCCCGGCGATCTCCCGCGTGAGGTACTCGACCTCGGTCTGGTTGCGCTCGGTGGTCATCCTGTCCTGCTCGCTCTGCACGCGGTCGCGGTCGGCCTGGCGGTTCTGCGCGAGAAGGATCAGCGGAGCGGCGTACGAGGCCTGAAGGGACAGGATCAGCGTGAGGAAGATGAACGGGTAGGGGTCCCAGGCGAGGCTCCTGGGCGCCAGCGCGTTCCAGGTCACCCAGACCGCGATGAACCCGGTCATGTAGACCAGGAAGCGCGCCGTGCCCAGGAAGCGCGCGATCTGCTCGGACAGGCGTCCGAACGCTTCTGGGTCGTAGTGCGGGCGGATGATGCGGCGGAGCTCCCGGGGCTGGTCCAGCCGATTAACCGCCACCGGTCACCCCGGGCGTGCCCTCGTCCGGGTCCGGCCGCCTGGATTCGGGCGTGCGGTCGTCCGGCCGTACGGGTTCGGGCGTGCGGTCGTCCGGTCCGTTGGGCCCCGGTGTCTGCTCGTCGCGCTCGCGCCAGTCGGGGGGCAGCAGGTGGTCGAGCACGTCGTCCACCGTGACGGCCCCGACGAGCCGTCCGAGCTCGTCCACCACCGGGGCGGCCACCAGGTTGTAGGTGGCGAGGTACGACGTGACGCCGTGGAGGGACAGGTCCGGGCGGATCGGGTCGATCGTGTTGTCGATCGCGCCGCCCACCAGCGTGGAGGGCGGTTCGCGCAGCAGCCGCTGGAAGTGGGCCACGCCCAGGTACTTGCCGGTGGGCGTCTCGACCGGAGGCCGGGTGACGTACACCTGCGCGGCGACCGCCGGGGTGATGTCCTGACGGCGGATCTCGGCGAGGGCCTCGGCGATCGTCGCGTGGGGCGGCAGCACCACGGGCTCGCTGGTCATCATGCCGCCCGCGGTGTTCTCGGCGTACGTCAGCAGGCGCCGGACGGGCGCGGCCTCGCGGGGCTCCATGCGCGTCAGCAGCGCCTCGGCCTGTCCGGGCGGCAGGTCCTGAAGCAGGTCGGCGGCGTCGTCGGGGTCCATGGCAGCGAGCACGTCGGCGGCGCGCTCGGCGTCCAGGCGGCTCAGGATGCCGATCTGGTCGCGTTCGGGCAGTTCCTCAAGCACGTCGGCGAGCCGGTCGTCGTCCAGCGCGGCGGCGACCTCCGCCCGGCGCTTGTCGGGCAGGTGGCGCAGGGCGTTGGCGAGGTCGGCGGGGCGCGTCTCCTCGAAGGCGGCCAGCAAATTCGCGGCCCCCTGGTCCTTCTGCACGGCGCCGAACCCGCCGACCTCCGACCAGTTCACGACCAGCGTCTCGCCGCGCCTGCGGCGGAGCCCGCGCGCGGCACCGCCGCGCATCACCGCGACCTTGGTGATCAGCCACTCGCCGCTCTTGCTGCGCTCCATGGCGAGGTCGAGCACGGTGACCCTCTCGCCGCCGACCTCCACGGTCAGGTCGAGCAGCTCTCCGATGGCCAGGGACTCGGTCGCGTGCTTCTCGAAGCGCCGCAGGTTGATGCTGCCCGTGAAGACGACGGCGTCGGCCTCGATGTTCTGCAGCCGGGTGATGGGCAGGAACACGCGCCGTCGCGGCTGGACCTCGACGACCAGGCCGTGTACGCGGGGCGGATCTTGGGCGCGGATGGCGACCACGACGTCCCGGATCCGCCCGATCTGGTCGCCGGCGGGGTCGAAGACCGGAGTTCCGGCCAGCCGAGCGACGAAGATCCTCACTATCGCAGCGTACGAGGTCATAGTGGGTGCGCCGCGTGGGACTGCCCTAAAAGCCGTCTCAACGTACGGTCGCGCCTTGATCTCACCATTCGCCCTATGACAGCATCAAAACCATCTAACGGTAATTACGGGGATGGTGGCAGATGAGGCGCGCGGCGCTGGCTGTGGCGGTCGGGTCGGCCTGGTGCTTCGGTTTCTCCGGGTCCATGGCGAAGTTCGTCGGCGCGGGCGGTCTGACGCCCCTGCAGGCGGTGTGGGTGAGGATGGCGGGCGCGGCCGTCCTGCTCATCGTGGTCCTCGCCGCGTTCCGGCCGAAGGCTTTGCGCGTCCCTCCGGGCAGGCGAGGGTTCTTCGCCGCGTACGCGCTGATCGCGGTGGCGGGGGTCCAGGCGCTGTTCTTCCTGGCCATCTCGCGGCTCCCCGTCGGGGTGGTGCTCCTGCTGGAGTACTCCTCGCCGGTGCTCGTCGTGTTCTGGGTGCGGCTCGTCAGGCAGGTACGGCTGCCGCGCTCGGCGTACGCGGGGGCGGTGATCGTTCTGGTCGGGCTCGCCGTCGTCGTCGAGGTCTGGCACGGGATGAGCCTGGACGGCATCGGGCTGATCCTGGCCCTCCTCGCCGCGGCCTGCTCCGCGGGCTACTTCCTCATGAGCGACGGCTTCGGGGGCGACGTCGACCCGCTCGGCCTCATCGCCTGGGGGCTCGCGGGCGCCGCCGTGGTCCTCGTGCCGATCTCCCGGCCCTGGGACATCCCCTGGGGGGCCTTCGGGACGAGCGTGACGCTCGGTGGGCACACCCTGCCCGTGATCGCCGCCGCCCTGTGGCTCATCGCGATCTCCACCGTGCTTGGCTACATCACCGGGGTCATCGCGGTCCGGAAGCTGTCGGCGGCGGTCGGGGCCACTGTGGCGTCCCTGGAGGTCGTCACGGGCGCGGTGATCGCCTGGTTCCTTCTCGGCGAGCACCTCGGCACGGCCCAGATCACCGGCGGCGCCGTCGTACTGGTAGGGGCGCTACTGGCTCAGACCGCCACTTCGGGCGCCGGCCGTACGGTCGGGGAAGCCGGGCCAGCCGCTCAGGCCGGTCGTACGGTCGGGGGGGTGGTGGATCAGACGGCCGCTTCTGGCGTCAGCCGCACGATCGAGGACCCGGAGGCCCAGCGGGCCGCAAGCCCCGCCGCGTCGACCGCGTTGAGCCGCTCCTTCGCCAGGGCCGCCACGGCCCCGGACTCGGCCTCCGACAAGGACGCCTGATCGACCAGGTGAACATGGGCGTCGAAGGAGACCAGCTCTGCCCCGTTGTCCTTGCTGCGCAGCGTCACCCGGACCCGTGAGGCCTCCACCAGGCCGGGGAGCGACTGCTCCTCGCCGCCGGTGACGATGTAGATCGCACCCTCATGCCAGATGTGCCACGCCAGCCGATCACGCCCGGAAAGCGAGACCCACAGGACGCTCGACTTCTTCGCACCCTCTTCGATCAGCGACAAACTCACACCCAGCAATCTACGACGCCCGTGTCTCATCGGGTACCTGGAGGGATCGGGCGAGGTGGTTCCGGCCCGCCCGTCCAGCGGCTGGGTGGTGGCCCGGGCGTTGCCCACCCGGGAATTCACCTGCCTGGAGGCGGGGGCGGGGGGTGTGTCCTTCACCAGCGGCGATCAGAATCCCAGGGGGCACTGCCGCAGTCGACAGCGCCGCAGTCGGTCGGCACGGCGAAGCCCACGCCGAGTCCCACCAGCGAAGGCGTGTGCGGGGACCTTGAGCAGGAGATCACCTGGAACCAGTCCGGGCCGGCCGGCCCCACAGGCCCACAGGGAGCCACCGGCGCCCAGGGATCACAGGGAGCTCCCGGCCTGTCGGAGGTGCAGACCAGCCATGTCTCGGGCACCGAGCCGGGCTGTGGTTGATGGGTCTGGATTTTCGCCCGCCCGTCCAGCGGTTGGGTGGTGATCCGGTTGCTGCCCACCCAAGAATTGGGCTGCCTGGCGGCGAGGGGGCGTGGGAGTGGCGTGCAGGAGGGCCTGGTTGGACGGGTTGGCCAGGTCGTCACGCGTTTGGGCAAGGGCGGGCCGGCGGCGGGGTGCGAAGGGATCCCGGAGGGGCAGCGCCTTCCTGCCCGCCATGCTGGTGAGGGGCCGTATGTGGGTGGGCAGCACACGGATCACCCGTCAATCGGGTGACGGGAGGGCACGAACTCTCAGGGCCACTCTCGGACGATCACTAATCGCTCCCCGCGGCCGATCAGATAGTGCGACGGAGGAGCGGTGTGCGGACGTGCGGGCATGAACGCCACCCGAACGGGTTGGAAGGGGTGCTGGGGGAGGCACTCGAGCGAAGCGCCAACATCGAATTACCATTAGGCTCACGTCGCAGTGGTCTGGGTCTAGCGTTCTTAAGATGCGCTGAGGTCGCGTCTGCGAACGCTCCAGATCTCCAATTCCCCGTGCCAACCGTTGCTGGTAGCGACTGATATTGCGAGCTCAACGAGGTCTTGGCCCAAGTTCTCGGTTTCCTTAAGCACCCAGCCTGAGCCCTCCAATTTCCAAATTGTGGCGTGGAGCGATGGGGCGGATCTAATTTGCTCCCATTTGCCTGCCGCCAAAGAAAGAGCGGCCTTGTGTCGCCCTAAGGAAAAAAGGCAACACATCTGGTTATAGATGGTAAGGGCCTCGTTGTAGAATCCCAACTCTTCGGCTCTTATTAGGAGGTTTAGCGCTTTGCTAGGCTCTAGGGGGATGAGGCAGAAGCCCCAATTGTTGTGCAGATCGGCACTTTCGGGAGCACCCTGAACGCCAAACTCAAATACTGCTGCTGCCTCCCGCAGCCGTCCTTCAGACAGAAGATGCTTCGCATGGCGAGTCATTTCCATCGCGAGGCTCACCATGACAAGAGCGGTAGTCTCCTCGGGGGGAGTCGACAACGCTGTGAGCGGCCGAACAGTCATGCTCGTCGACGTCGAAACAGGGGATTTGCGGCCCTCGTCAGCGGTGACACGATCCGCGATCTCAAACGCTAGCAGTTCGGGATCGATTTTCCTATCTTCCATAAGCTCGGGCGAGCATGGCGGCACCTCAAGACCCTTCATCCATCGATGTGTCAGATGAAGTGACTCGGTTTCCCACTCGTGGAGAAACGTGTGTGAAAAATAGTCGACCATCCACCGATAAGGTACCTGCAGAGCAAGAAACTGAGATAAATCTTCCTGTGGAAGACCGCGAATGCTCCCCGGCGGAGTAAGACATACCATGTCCTGGAGTGACGCGACAGAGATCCACGACATGATGCGAGGAATCGTAGGAATTATCAAATTGGCGAAAGCCTTTGAGGCTGCGCGTGGACTTCCCGCATCGATGACGGGAATCTTGGCTGGCAGGTGCAAGACCTTCGCCCATGCTTCATGATCGAAGTTCTCGAAGCCGGCGAATGGCTCGACATGCCAGTGAGGTGCCAGTCGCGCAGCGGTGAGGTTGGCGATCAGGGCTCCGAGGACTTGCTGGAACATCCCGTGGCGAACCAGGGCGGTTGTATCCAGGCCGCGCCGAGTGAGCTCGCTGGCCGCGGTACTGAAGGCCTCCACCCTGGCTGCGGACCTCTCATCCTTGAAGGCCCGGCCTCCTTCCAGCATTCCGCGCAAGGTCACGACAGGACTGATCGTCCGACGACCGGCTGTCTCTCTGGCCTGGTCAGAGAGGTAGATCTCGTGCGCATCGAAGGGGCGTTCGCCCTGCACCTCGAGACACCTCCTAAGTTTTACCCTTCGCTGCCAGCTGTGAGGGTGCCATTCTAGCAGAATCATGGGTAGTATCATGGGTATGAACATGGTAGGCCTGGAGCGAGTAGATCATGAGTGACACCATCTACCAAGCAACCGATCTGGCGGGTGCCAAGCGGGTTGAGTTCCTGAACGAGGCCCGCCGTGATCGAGCGCGCCTGCGTGCTACCGATGGGACGAGCCTGGTGATGTTGCCTGAGCGCACACTGGACCTGCTCGAAGCGATCGCCAAGTGGGGCGAGGCGTACGTCAAGCTCAGCACCCTGTTGCGTAGATCCACAGGCGTCCCGAGCACTTCTGATCTGGGCGAACTGGCCTGGCTGCGATCGCTTGATCGAGAGGATGTCGAGGAGTTCGTATCTGAACTTCAAGACGCCATCGTCGCGGCGAGAGCCGATGAGGACACAGTGGTCTTGGATGAGTGCGTCCGCGCATGGAAGGCAACAGCACGCCAGCTATCGGACCCGCTTCGACGTTCCGTTCTGCTGGGTACACATCGTTCCGATGAATACGTCGCTGCTGAGGAGCCAGAGCTTCTCAACAGTTCAGAGGCTGGCTAGCGGATGACGGGGAGTAGCAGCGCCTACAAGCCCTTCACTCCCGCCAGACGGCCTGGCGGGAAGCCAGATACGCGCCCCGCCTATCGCGTTTTGGTTCATCGCAAATTTCTTGGCCACTGGAATCAGTTGGTAGCCAATATAGGAATTAAGGCCGCCCAGCAGTTCTGGGATCATGTAAGTAAGACGCCAGGAGAGCCAGACCCGATTGCCTCAACATGCTTTTTGCGCGGTAAGGCTGGCAGACCGCAGGGTGAGGGTTGGTCTAGAACTGTGCATTACGAAATAAGTGGTGCCGGCCGCATCGACTATCAATTTTCGGATAGCTATAAGGCGACACCTGGCGGCGATGCGCATAGGGTGGTGGCAATTCTGACCATCAATTATAGCAGCCACTAGCCGAGCGGCTCAAGTTTCCGGTTGGGCTGGGGGAACTAAGGAGTGATGCGCCATGAGTGAGCAAATCCTCGAGGATATTGTTGCATCCTTCGGAGCTGGAGTTCTGGACATCGACCAGTTTCTGGCGGCCGTCGAGGAGCGAGTTAATGCTCTATACCCGGTCGCATTTGGCGAGATATCGGTTCTTCGAGCTTGATCGGGAAGGTTCGCCGCGAGTCTCGGTCGGCGATCACGTGGTGCGCCGACCATGCCTTCTTAGGACCCGGACGGGAGCGCGCACCAGGTCCGTCCAGCCGGCGAACCACGCGGAGACTTGCTCGTAGCTTTCATGCTCGCCGCCCAGCCACCGGCCGAACCTGGTGTGCTCGCCGGCCGCGTCATAGGAGTCGCGGAGTTCGAGGTGGAAGGCATCGCGTTCGACACGGGTGAACAGATCCCGCCATTCCTCAGCGGACAGCCGCGGCATGGTCCTCCCTCGACGCCGTTCAACCGTGCGCCCGAGAGCCATCGTATCCAGGTCAACCGAAGCCCTGGGAGTGATGCCGGACCTCAACCGGCGCCCCGAGACGGTCGGCACCGTAGATCAGGGGCGGTCGCCACCAGATGGTCCGGTCGGTGGGCACGCGCATGGGCGCCCCGGCCGGATTCGCCGGGGCGCCCAGGGTGAGTCGCCGGGGCGCCCAGGGTGACGTGGCTCAGCGGCCGGCGAGTTTCCAGGCGGCGGGGAGCAGGCCGGCGGCGGCCAGCACCTTGAGGCCGTCCCCGATGAGGAACGGCACGACACCCGCGGACAGGGCGGCCGGCAGGTCGAGGCCCGTCGCCACCATCAGCCACGGCAGGCCGATGGCGTAGATGAGCAGGGTGCCGAGGGCCATCGTCGCGATGGTGCGCAGCGGGGTACGGTCGCCGCCCCTGCTCGCGAGCGCCCCCACGACCGAGGCGGCGAGGACGAAGCCGACGACGTACCCGAGGGTGGCGTTGCCGCCCGACGACGCGAACCACGGCACGCCGAGCTGTCCGATCGCGAGGTAGAGCGCCATTCCGAGGAAGGCCCTCGGCAGGCCGAGCGCGGCACCGGCGAGCAGGACGGCGAAGGTTTGCAGCGTGAACGGCACAGGCGTGCCGGGGAGCGGGATGCTCACCTGCGCGGCCAGTCCGGTCAGACCCGCCGCGCCCACGACCAGCGCGACGTCGCGGACGAGCTTTCCAGGAATGAGGTCGGACAGTACGGCGGGCCGAACCGCTATGGATGCGTCAGTCATGGCCATCTCCCCATTGAAATCCCCTTTACCGGGGCTTGAGGTCCATTGTCGGGACAGGGGTTGGTATATCCCTACTTGATCCGTGCCAAGAACAGGGGGTGGCCTTTGTGACGCTCCCACAGCCTGTGGCGGCGGGCCGGGCCACTACCGTGGGCGTATGCGCTCCCGTCGTTCCTGTCTCGCGGTCCCCGGCAGCAATCCTCGTTTCCTCGACAAGGCGCAGGGGCTCCCCGCCGACGAGGTCTTCCTCGACCTGGAGGACTCGGTCGCCCCGCAGGCCAAGGAGCAGGCCAGGAAGAACATCGTCGCGGCGCTGCGCACCGGCGACTGGACGGGCAAGATCCGGGGCGTACGGGTGAACGACCTGTCGACCGCGTGGACGTACCGCGACGTGATCGAGGTCGTCGAGGGAGCCGGGGACGCGCTCGACTTCCTCACACTGCCCAAGGTGGAGGACGCGGTCCAGGTTGCCTGGCTCGACCTGCTGCTCACCCAGATCGAGAAGGCGAACGGGCTGCCGGTGGGACGCATCGGCATCGAGGCGCAGATCGAGAACGCCCGGGGCCTGGTCAACGTCGACGCCATCGCCGCCGCGTCGCCACGGCTGGAGGCGCTGGTGTTCGGGCCGGCCGACTTCATGGCCTCGATCAACATGAGGACGCTGGTAGTCGGGCAGCAACCCCCCGGGTACACCGAGGGGGACGCGTACCACTATGTCCTCATGCGGATCCTCATGGCCGCCAGGACGTACGGCCTTCAGGCGATCGACGGGCCGTACCTGCAGATCAAGGATGTCGACGGGTTCGCCAAGGTCGCGCGCAGGGCGGCGGCGCTCGGCTTCGACGGCAAGTGGGTGCTCCACCCGACGCAGATCGAGGCGGCCAACGAGGTGTTCTCGCCGAGGCAGGAGGACTACGACCACGCCGAGCTGATCCTGGACGCCTACGAGCATGCCACGACGGTCGAGAGGCGGGGCGCGGTGATGCTCGGCGACGAGATGATCGACGAGGCCTCACGCAAGATGGCGCTGGTCGTCGCCGCCAAGGGACGGGCGGCCGGGCTCACTCGCACGAAGACCTTCTCCCCGCCCGCCTGACCGAGCAGAGCCAGGCCGTTTCCCGCTCTGCGCCAGGACAGGTGCTGAGCCTGGAAGGGTGGATGGAGGAAGGCGTACAGCGGCATCCAGCCGTGGGACGTCCCTGCCCGGTGAGGAGAATGGCGGGTATGCACGATCCGTCGCAGGCACACCAGCCACAGCCGGAGCCGGGGTCTATGGGATTCGGGCATCCGCCGCAGGCCCCTCAGCCAGACCCGGGTCCTTCCGGATTCGGACGAACGCCGCAGGCGCACCAGCCACAGCCGGAGCCGGGTCCCTCTGGATTCGGGCATCCGCCGCAGGCGCACCAGCCACAGCCCGGATCATCGGGATTCGGGTATCCGCCGGCGACGCATCCGTACTATCCGGGGCCCCATGCCTGGCATCCGCCGCAGGCGCCGGGGCCGTGGATCGTGCCGTCTCCGCCCGGCACGCGGTACGACCACCTGGCGCGTACGTCTCTGCACCGCTGGTGGCGTCCGATCGTCGGGACGGCCCTCATCGCTTCGGGGTTCGTGGGCATCGGCCTCTTCGTGATCTTCATCGGCGTGGTCGTCGCGGGGCTCGCGGACATCCCGGTGATCTTGCAGGATGACCGGCTGTTCGGGAACCCGGTGTTCGAGCTGGCGGTGCTGCTGCTGTCGATCGCGGCGGTCCTGCCGGTCGTGTTCGCCACCGCGTGGGTGGTTCAGCGCCGCCCGCCGGGCACCCTCTCCTCCGTCCTTGGACGGGTGCGCTGGCGATGGCTGCTGATCTGTCTCGGGGTGGCCCTGGTGGCGCTCATCCTGGGCCAGGCGGCCATGGTCGCGACGTACGCCGTGACGGGGGAGAGCCTCGGGAACCTCTTCGGCTGGGTCGGATGGGACAGGTTCCTGCCCGGCCTGGTGGTCATCCTGCTGCTGGTGCCGTTCCAGGCGGCGACGGAGGAGTACATCTTCCGCGGATGGGTGCTCCAGGCGTTCGGCGCGTACTTCAGGACCCCCTGGCCTGGCATCCTGCTGGGCGCCGCGGCGTTCACCTCCCTGCACGCCTACACCGACTGGGGCATCATCGACGTCTTCAGCTTCGGCGCCCTCATGGGATGGCTCGCCGTCCGCACGGGCGGCCTGGAGGCGCCGATCGCGCTGCACGTGATCAACAACGTGGTGAGCTTCCTGCCGGCCGCCGCCTCCGGCGAGCTCGGCGATGCCCTGAAGCAAGGCGCGGTGCCGTGGCAGGCGCTCTCGGGAACCGTCGTGCAGTTGGGTTTCTTCGTCATTGTGGTCGCGATAATCGCCCAGAGGCGGGCAATTCAGACGGTCTCTAGATAAATCTGACTAGAGAGGTCTCGCCAGAAGGGGCCTCGGCATGTTGCCCTGGAAGATGTGCGGGCCGGCAGTCGGTCCCAGGGAGGTGCGCGCTGGCGGCGAGGGCGAGAGCGACCATCACCCCACCCAGATATGTGATCACTGGGCATGGGTTGGGTATCGGTACGATCGCAGGTGATCTGCTGTCGATGCAATGGATGAGCTGGAGTTCGGTGGAACGGTCCCGAATCACGGCCTTCAGACTGGGTTAGGCTGCCTACGAGGAGGTGCTGAGCGTGGCCTCGGGCCCCCACGACCCGCGCTCGTCATGGTGGTCGGCCGGCGACGGCGCCGACCACGGAAGCACGTCACGCCCCAACGGGTCCCACCAGGCCCACATGCCACCTCCGACCCTGCACCACACCCCGCCCGACCCCTCGGACACCCGCTCCCGGAGCCTCCCCCTGGACTCACCGTGGGCTCTGCCTCCCTTCGGGGCGCCCACCCCCGACGAGGGTTCCTCCACCCCTGAGGACCCGTCCGCGGAGCCTCCGAGGCAGTCCTCGGCCGGGCGCCACCCCTACGCGCGCCCGTACGGCGCCGCCGCCGAGCCCCGCCACAGCGCGGGCCACCCGTCACCCGAGACATGGGGTGAGGCTCCTCCCGGATGGGTGCCCGAGGCGCCTCCAGAGGACCCCGGCGAGCCTCCGTGGCCTCCGCGCCGGCTGGTGAACCGTCCGGACAAGCTCGTCGCCTCCGGACCGCCACGCAAGCCTCCGCGAACCTCAACCGCAACGCCTCCGCGAACGCCTCCGCGGACGGAGGAACAAACGCCTTCGCGGACAGAGGAACAAGCGTCATCGCCGACGCCGCAGGAAACCCCGCCGCGCGCGCCGTCGCGGGCCCACACGCCCCCTGCGCCCGAGTGGGACAGGCAGGGCATCAGGGTGGAGCCCAGCATCCCGGCCGAGCCGGAGGAGGCTCCGGAGCCGGAGTCCGGCAGCTCGCCCGAGCCCGACGTCCTGTACGGCCGCGACGTCCCGTATGGCGGCGACGGCCCGTACGGCCGCGACGTCCCGACGGAGCCTGCCGATCCGTACGGCGGCGATGTCCCGACGGAGGAGCGGATCGGCAGGCCCCCCGCCGGACGGCCCGCCCGCCCTTCCCGTCCCGACATCCTCGTGGCGTCCGGCCCGGCGCGCCCGCGCGGCGGCGGGCGCGGCCGTCACCACCGCGACCAGGCGGCTCCAAGGCCACCGCGCCAGCCGCGCCCGGCCCGGCGCGGGCTCGGGCGCGGCCTGATGACCCCGATCTTCGTGGTCGTCGTGCTCCTCGCGACGGCGGGCCTCGGACTGGTGATCGTCAACTGGGTGAACTCCCCGACGACCTCGGGGCTCCGGCTGGCGGCGGGCGACGGAGGCTCGGGCGACCAGGCCTTCGTGGCCCCGCCCGGCATCAGCGGCAACGGCTCCAGCCAGGTGCTCAACGCGGTCACCTCCGTCGGCTCGACCGTGGTCGCGGTAGGCAGCGACACGACCAGCCCGGTGCCACGGCCGCTCTTCCTGGTCTCACCCGATGGCGGCAAGTCCTGGGAGCTCGGCAGGGTGACCGGGCCGGCCGGGTACCAGCCGGCGGGGTCGGCCGGGCGCGTCGCAGGCGGCGCCGGGCGCTGGCTCGCGGCCGGGACCGAGGCGCCTGGCTCGGCGGGCGCCTCCGCCCGGGGCATGTGGACCAGCACCGACGGCCGTTCTTGGACGGCGGTCGACCCCTCGCGGCTCTCGGTCTTCTGGAACGGCGACCGAATCACCGACCTGGCACGTACGGCCGGTGGTTTCGTGGCCGTCGGCTCCACGACCCAGAAGGACGGCGGGTACGGCCCGGTGGCCTGGGTGTCGCCGGACGGGCAGAGCTGGAGCCGCGTGGACACCGGGCAGATCGGTGCCACGGACAAGGTGCGGGCCATCCGCGCGGTGGTCGCCAAGGGGGACGCCGTCGTGGCGCTGGCCGATCCGGGCAAGGGTGACACGACCTCGGTCATCCTGCGCTCCCCGGACGGCGGCAGGACCTGGCTCCGTACGGCCGCGGCGCTGCCCGGCGTGCGGCCCGAGCCCGGCGCGCTCGCGGTGGCCGCCAAGGGGTTCCTCCTGGTGCCGACCCTGCAGAAGTCGAACGCCGGAGAGGTCCGCGTCTACTGCTCCGACCTCGGAGACGAATGGCGCCAGTGCGGGGTGATCGGCGGGCTCGGACGCGAGGCGACCGGCGTGCGCGGCCTCGCCACCTCCGCCGCCGGGGTCGCGGCGGTCGCCGAGTCGGGATGGGAGCGCTACGGCGTCTTCACCAGCGGCGACGGCAAGAACTGGAACGAGAGCACCGAACTCGGGCAGATCCCCGGCACGCTGCGGGGCCTCGCGATCACCGACGCGGGCACGCTCGTCGCCGCGGGGGACCAGCGGGCCGGAGGCCTGGACAACCTGCCGGTGCTGATGACGGCCGCCAAGGGCAAGGCGGCCGCTCCGGTGCCGCTGGCCGAGATCAGCGGGCTGACCCGCTCGGCCCGCGAGACCACCGCCCTGGTCGCGGCGGGGAACTCGTTCGTCGCGGTCGGCTCGGTCAAGGGCGACGCCGGCATCTGGACCAGCGCCACTGGCCAGAACTGGAAGGCCGTCACCTCGCCCGCGCTCGGCGGAGCGGGCAGACAGGCGCTCAACGACGTGGCACACGGCCCCCAGGGATGGCTCGCGGTGGGCAGCACCACGGCCGATTCGGCGTTCGTCAGGCCGTTGCTCGCCACCTCGACCGACGGGCGCTCCTGGCGCCCGGCGCCCGAGTCGCCCGCGCTCGGGTCCTCCGGGCGGTACGCCGTGGTCCCGCGCGTGGTCGCGGCCGGTCCCAAGGGGTACGTGCTGGCGGGCGACGACAGCGGGCCCGACGGTGTGGTGGCCGCGCTGTGGTTCTCCGCCGACCTGCGCCGCTATTCACGTTCCGCACCGCAGAGCCTTCCGGCGGGCGGCGCCGACGTGCGCATCGAGGACGTCGTCGCGACCGCCGACGGGTTCCTCGCGGTCGGCGGGTCCGGTACGTCGGGCCGTACGTCAGGGGTGGTCTGGGTCTCGCGCGACGGGCTGAACTGGACCGCACGCAAGCGCGTGATCCCCGAAGGGGCGCGCTCGGCGAGCCTGCGCAGGGTGCTCCTGCGTGATCATGATGTCGTGGCGGTGGGCAGCGCGACGAACGACAAGGGGGTGGACCAGCCGTTCGCGGCGGTCTCCTCTGACGACGGGGTCACCTGGCAGTACTCCTGGCTGCCCGCCGACGCCCCGGCCACCGTGCTGGACATGACGACCTCGGACTCCGGCCTGGTCGCGGTGGGGTCGTACGGCCCGCCCGCGACCGGGGACAGCGCGGTCTGGACGTCCGAGGACGGCCGCGACTGGCAGCGCCACACCCTCACCGGGGACGGCATGACGGGCGACGGCGCCCAGTGGCTCGGCGCGATAGCCGTGATCGACGACAGGGTCGTCGCTCTCGGCCGCTCCACCACCTACACCTCCGACCACCTCACCCTGTGGAGGACGTCCTTCAGCCGCTGACCACCTCGGTCGTGGTGGACCTCCGTGCGACCTCGGTCGTGATGACGTCCGCGAGCGGCTGACCTCCTCGGTCGTGATGACGTCCGCGAGCGGCTGACCTCCTCGGTCGTGATGACGTCCGCGAGCGGCTGGCCACCTCGGTCGTGGTGGACGTCCTTCAGCGGCTGACGCCGGCGTCCAGGACGTGCCAGGCGATCAGCGTGTCCAGGAGGCCGGAGGTGAGGGGGAGCCGCGCGAGATCACCGGGGGAGAACCACCCGACGTCGGCCGCGTCGTCGCCCGGCCGTGGCGTGCCGGGGCCGGCCGTCGCGAAGTAGTCGTGGATCTCGTACACGACGCCGCCGGGGCCCTGCCGCTCCACGGTGCCGGCCCGCGCCCCGACCGAGACGGGCAGGCCGGTCTCCTCCAGGAGCTCGCGCGCGAGGGCGTCCGCGTCGGACTCGCCGAGCTCCACCCGGCCGCCCGGGAGCGACCACAGGCCCTCGCCCGGTGGGCGCCCGCGCCTGATCAGCAGCAGCCGCCCCGCGTCGTCGGAGACGATCGCTCCCACGCATCTCACGCGCATAGGCCAAGATTACGCCGGGATAACGGGATGCCCCTTGACTTTCGCGCGTTGACCGAAGCACCGTGGATAACTGTGAGAGCCGCGCCTACCTGCCCTCGGTGTTTCGGCACGCTGCAACCACCCAGCGCATGGTCCAGCGCTTGGCGTTGCGCCGTGCACGGCACCGTCCTGCCCTTCCAGCCGAGGCGCCCGTCCGACGAGGCGCTCGACGTGGTACGCAAGGGTTCGCGCGTCCCCTTCTGGTTGCCGTGGCCGCTGCCCACGGGATGGCTGGTGACCGGGTTCGGAGACGCCGGAGACGAGCTCACCGGCACCCACGCGGGTGTGGTGGCCCTGTCCGGGCCGTCGGTCACCCACGGCCCCGCCGACCTCGTCGTCGTGGCGGAGGAGCCGGGCATCGGGCTGGGAGCGGCCTTCGCGGGGCTTCCTGGCCCCGATCCGGGGCCGGGGTTCGACCTCGGCCCGCCCAACGCCAAGGTCGACACCCTTGGTCACCCCACGGCGCTCTGGTTGGTGGAGGGCCCGTCCGACCGCGTCGCGTACGTCGGCGAGGCCATGGGCAACTGGCTGTGGGTCATCGGCTGGCCGGCCGAGGCCGGGTGCCTCGTCGAGCTCGCCCAGCTCGTCCTGCGCGATCTGAGGGAGCAGGACCAGGAGCTCGACCTGCCCTACGGTGCCTTCTCACCGCGTCTCGGGGCCGAGTCGTAGGCTCCGCGCACGGTCCCCCGGGCCGGTGATGACGGCGGAACCGGGACATGGTGTGAGGTTCTTCGTCGATGTCATCCGTTTGCTTATCGAGACGGGTTCAAGTGTTCGGTAAGGTCGTGGCCGTGACAGCGCGTATCGAGCGAGTGGTGACCGAGGGCGTCGTGGACATCGACGGCGCCGAATACAAGGTCGAGAACAACACGTGGATCGTGGGCGACGACGAGGAGGTCATCGTCATCGACCCCGCGCGCGACGCGGAGACGATCCTTTCCAGCGTGGGTGAGCGCGAGGTGCTCGCGGTCATCTGCACCCACGGCCTGCCCGACCACGTCGGCGGGGCCATCGAGGTGGCGGCGCGTGACGAGGCGGTCGTCGCCCTCAACCGCAAGGACCGCCAGCTCTGGCGTGACACCTGGCAGGAGACCTACCCCGACATCGACATGGAGGACGAGGGCATCTTCGGCGTCGCCGACGTCGAGCTGGAGGTGATCGCCACACCCGGCATCACCCCGGGTGGCGTCTCGCTCTACGTCGAGGCGCTGGGCGTGGTCTTCACCGGCAAGACGCTCCTGGCCGACGGGCCGGGCAAGCTCGGCGGGGAGTATCCCGCGCTGGCCGACCAGCTCACGGCGATCGGCGAGCGGCTCTTCACCCTTCCGGCCGACACCCGGGTGCTGCCGGCCCACGGCGAGGAGACGACCATCGGCGAGCAGGAGCCGCACTTCGACGACTGGCTCGCCGGCTCGCTCACCGGTGCCGGCCCGGCCGCCGCCGCCGAGAGCCCGCTCTCCGACGGCACGCGTGCCTCCGGCATCAAGCTCAACCTCGACGACGAGTGATCCACGGCCGAGCCCCCGGGTTCGGCCGCGGAGCTGACCGATAGAGATCGAGCCTTAGTCCGACGCCGGCGCTCGCCCGGCGTCGGTGACCAGCGATTCGCTGCCTTGTCGGGCGGCCTGTGCCTTCCGGGGCGAAGGGAGAGGCTCACTGTGGGGCAACTCGGTCTCGAAGGCATGCCCAGGCGGCTCTATACGTGTACGCCGTCGCGGCTGAACGCCTGGCTCGACTGCCCCCGGCGCTACCGCTTCTCCTATCTCGACCGCCCGTCCCTGCCAAAGGGGCCGCCGTGGGCGCACAACAGCGTGGGCGCCTCGGTCCACAACGCGCTGGCCGGGTGGTGGCGCGAGCCGTACGAACGCAGGACCCCCGCGATGGCGGGCATCCTGCTCACCAAGGGATGGATCACCGAGGGCTTCCGCGACCAGGAGCAGTCCACGGTGTGGCGCGACCGCGCGCGGGCCATGGTCTCGGGCTACACGAGCACCCTCGACCCCTCCGACGAGCCGGTCGGTGTCGAGCGCACGGTCGCCACCCGCACCTCCGCGATCGCGGTCTCCGGGCGCGTCGACCGGCTCGACCGGCGCGGCGACGAGCTGGTGGTCGTCGACTACAAGACCGGCAGGAGTCCCCTCACCGAGGAGGACGCCCGTTCCTCGCTCGCGCTCGCGATCTACGCGGTGGCCTCCTCGCGCGTGATGCACCGTACGTGCCGCAGGGTCGAGCTGCACCACGTCCCGACGGGCTCGATCGTCGAGTGGGAGCACTCCGACGACTCCCTCCGCCGCCACATCGGCCGCGCCGAGGACATCGCACTGGAGGCATCGGAGGCCGACGAGCGCTACCGCGCCTGGCGCGCCGACGCCGCCCCGGCGAGCGCCGGCTCCCGTACGTCCGGCACGGGCTCTCGCAAGGGCGCGTCCGATACGAGCTCGCGTACGTCCGGCACGGGCGCCGGGCCTGTGCCGCCGGAGATCGACGCGAGCTTCCCCCCGAACACGGGCCCGATCTGCTCCTGGTGCGACTACCGCAGGCACTGCCCGGAGGGCCAGGCCTCCGGCTCCCCACACCAGCCCTGGGACGGCCTCGCGGAGCCCGCCTGACACGCATATAGGCTGCGGGTGGCCAGGGCCTGGAGGCAGAACGGGGGGAAGGGTGCTGGGCTCGTTCAGCCGGGTGGGGAGGGCCACCGGCGTGGGTCCGACAGTCCCTTGAGTCCTTTGCTCACGTCGTAACCGGCGGCGCCGAGACGTGCGCGGGCCCCGGTGAGCATGTCGCGGGTGCCGGGCATGAACGCGTGGTCATGAACGGTCTCCGGCAGCGCGTTCATACCGAGCCGGAACGCCCGCAGCGCCGCCGTCACGGTCGCCTGGGGCACCTCGGGCAGCACGCCGTACATCCGCCTGGCCCACGCGGGGAGCGTGTAGTAGCAGAGCGCTCCGAAGGGGAAGTACGCCGGTTTGCCGGGCGTCAGGAAGCGAAGGCGCCGCGGCATCTTCGGCCAGATCAGGAAGCGGACCGCCGACACCGACTCGGGGGTCACCTCCAAGGCCGGCCGCACGCCGGCGAAGTAGTCGCGCATCTCGGCCATCGAGCCGGGAACGTCCTCCTCGTGCAGGCCGACGTAGGTGGCGCTGCGGCGCTGCTCCCTGAGGTAGCGGTCGGCCTGGGCGTCGGTGATCCGCAGCCCGCCACGCCGGGCCGTCTCCAGGTAGGACGACACCTCGGCGCAGTGGACCCACAGCAGCAGCTCGGGGTCGTCGACGCGGTGCGTCCTGCCGGTGCCGGGATCCCTGACGCGCAGCCGCCGGTGGATGCCGCGTACGCGCCTGCCGATCGCGTCGGCCTCCTCGGGGCTGCCGAAGGTCACCCGGCCGACGAAGTCGGCGGTGCGTCGCAGGCGCCCGAACGGATCTTCCTGGAAGCCGGAGTTCTGCCAGATGCCGCGCATCGCCACAGGGTGCAGGGCCTGGAGCATGAGGCCCCTGACCCCTCCCACCCACATGGAACGGTCGATGTGGACCAGCCAGGTGACCCGGTCCGGCGGCTGGACGACGATCTCGCCGATGCTCGACATAGCACGTAAAGGATTACACGGCATCGGGCCGGCCATCAGGGAGGGTCCGGCGGATCCGCCGGTGGACGGCCCGTGGCCCCGGGGTGATCCGGGAGGCGCCCGGCCGGCGCCGGTGGATCAGCCGGTGTGGAGGAGGTGCTGCTCGGCCTGGTTCCAGAAGCGGGTGAGCGCGTGCGCCGTCGTCTCGGGAGCCTCCACCGCGGGGGAATGGAGCGCTCCCGGCACCACGACGCAGTCGGCGTCGAGGCGGTGCGCCATCTCGGCCTGGATCGCGGGCGGCCAGCCGTCGTCGTGCTCGCCGTAGAGGACGAGGGTGGCCACGTCGACCTCGCCCAGTTCGTCGAGCCGGTCGGGGGCGTCCAGCACCTGCTCGGCCATGGTCATCAGGCCGGTCACCGAGTTGGAAAGGAGCCGCCTGCGCAGGAAGGCGAGAATGTCGTCGGGAACCCCCGCCACGATGGCCTCCGGCTCCAGCCGGTGGGTCCAGAGGTGTTCGAGCCCGGCCTCGGGAAGCTCGCGCAGCATGACGCGGCACGCCTTCTCACGGGGACCGGTGATCCCTGACGGGCCGGAGCTCATCAGCGTGTGCGACGCGAGCTTGGTGGCGCCGCCGATCACGGCCTCGCGCGTGACCAGCCCACCGAAGGAGTGGCCGACCAGGTGGACGGGCTCACCGCCCCCCACCAGGGAGGCGACATGGTCGATGTCCTCGCCGAGGGCCTCACAGGTGTAGGCCGAGTGGTCGTCGGGCCCCTTGGTCTCGTACTGGCCGCGCATGTCGACCGCGATGACCCGGCGCCCGGCCTGGGCGAGCGTCTGGAAGATCGCGATGAAGTCTTCCTTGCTGCCGGTGTACCCCGGGACCAGCAGCGCCGGCCATCTCTCGGGGACGCCGCGGACGGGCAGCGCCTCCAGGGCCGCGAAGGTGCCCACGGACGTCTCGATCTGCTGCGCACAGACACCAGGAGGCAGCGTTAGGAAGCGCGGCGTACTCACGCGGCACCACGATACTGAGGATTCATCCTGGCAACACCGTCAAACGCTCTACGTTGGTCGCGTGGTTGACTTTCCACTTTCTCACCTGATCGGATGGCGCGTCGCCGCGGCCGGAGCGCGTCGTTCGAAACGGCGGGCCGCCCGCGAGGGCTTCCCGCCGTTCTCACCGCGTCGGCCGCTCGGGCCGCGGTCGTTCACAGACGCCGGCCCGTTCAGCCCCTCCTGGCGGGACGCTGGTAGGTCGGCCGGCGGCGCTGCTGGACGCGCTCGGAGGCCGCGGAGGGCGCCACATCGTCATCCGTCGCCAGGTCGGGCGACTGGAAGATGATCGAGAACGGAGTCGGCGGGATGATCCGCTCCGGCTCGGCGCGCTCGACGGGCGCGACTCCGAACCCGTCGGGCAGGGCGGGCGCGGGCGTGCGCCGTGCCGTCGCTTCGAACTCTTCGGTTCTGATCAGCGCCTCCTGGGCGACGGGCGCGGTCGCGCCCCGGTCGGACGCTGCCGAGGGGGTGACCTCGGCGAGCGCCTCGGACAGTGCTGCTTTGCTCGCGCCCCGGCGGGTGCGCCGCGGGGCGGGCACCTCGGCGGCGACGGGCTCCGGCGCCGCCTTGGTCGCGGCCTCGGGGGCCCTCACGGCCGCCTGGGACACGATGGCGGGCTCGGGGGCGAGGATGTCGCCCTCCACCGCCGCGTCGGCGGGCACCAGAGCCGCGGGCTCGGCGACGCCCGTGACCTCGGACGCCACGCTCTCGGCCGTCTGACCGCCACGGGTGCGGCGGCGCTGCCGGTTGCGCGCCGGGCGCTCGCGGCGCTCCTGGCGTTCGGAACGGTCGGATCGCTCGTTGCGGTCGTCACGCTCCTTGCGGGAGCGGTGACGCCCGGTCTCGCCGATGTCCTCGATCTGCTCGGCGTCCAGGCCCGCGCGGGACCTCTGGGCCCTCGGGAGCACGCCCTTGGTGCCCTGAGGGATGTTGAGGTCGGTGTAGACGTGCGGAGAGGTCGAGTAGGTCTCGACCGGCTCGGCGAAGTCGAGGCCGAGGGCGTTGTTGATGACCTTCCAGCGAGTGAGCTCCTCCCACTCGACGAAGGTCACGGCGACGCCCGTGCGGCCCGCCCGGCCGGTGCGGCCGATGCGGTGGACGTAGGTCTTCTCGTCCTGCGGGCAGTCGTAGTTGACGACGTGCGTGACGTCGTCGATGTCGATGCCCCGCGCCGCCACGTCGGTGGCCACCAGAACGTCGATCTTGCCGCTGCGGAACGCGCGCAGGGCCTGCTCGCGCTGCCCCTGCCCGAGGTCGCCGTGCACGGCCGCCGCCGCGAATCCGCGCTCCTTGAGCTGCTCGGAGACCATGTCGCAGGCGCGCTTGGTCTCGCAGAACACCATCGTGAGCCCGTGACCCTCGCTCTGCAGCATGCGGCCGACGATCTCGATCTTGTCCATGCGGTGGGTGCGCCAGACGAACTGGATCGTCTTCGACATGTCCTCGTCGCCCGCATCGGCGTTCTCGGCGCGGACGTGCGTCGGCCGGGACAGGTAGCGGCGGGACAGGGTGACGATCTCGCCCGGCATCGTGGCGGAGAACAGCATGGTCTGCCGCTCGGCCGGGATGAGCTTGATGATGCGCTCGATGTCGGGAAGGAAGCCCAGGTCGAGCATGCGGTCGGCCTCGTCCAGGACCAGCATGGACACCTGGCTGAGGTCGAGGTGCTTCTGGTTCACCAGGTCGAGGAGGCGGCCGGGCGTGCCGACGATGACGTCGACGCCCTGCTTGAGCGCCTCGATCTGGGGCTCGTACGCGCGCCCGCCGTAGACCGTGAGGATCCGCGAGCCCAGCTTGCCGCCGGCGACGACGAGGTCCTCGGTCACCTGGAGGGCCAGCTCACGCGTCGGGACGACGACGAGCCCGCGGGGCTTCTTGCGGTTCTTGCGGGGCTTGCCGACGCGCTGGAGCATCGCCACGCCGAAGGCGTAGGTCTTGCCGGTGCCCGTGCGCGCCTGGCCGATGACGTCCTGTCCGCTGATCGCGAGCGGAAGGGCCATCTCTTGAATGGGGAACGGTGAGATGATGCCCTCGGTTTCCAGGGCATCAGCGATCTCGGGTATGACTCCAAGGTCTCGGAACGTGGTCAGCTCGGCCTGCCTAAGTCTCCTGCGAAGGCGGGCTTCCGGGACCGCTGGCCGAGTTGGTCTCGTGCCGGGTCCGCGCGGAAAAGCCAACCCTCATCTCGTCTCGGCGACCGCTGCGGCGTAGCTCGCGTGGGGGCTATCAGGCGATAATCTCCCTGAATACATACTGCGGTCGCACTCTTACAGGGCAGTGTACTCGATACCACAAGACCCAGCCGATTTCTTCGTGTTCCGCATGGTGGTTCGCCGTGTCCTGGGGGGTGGTCCGGGCCCGTCCGTCCGGGTCAGCGGCCGTGTGCGAAGCTCGTACGCTGCATCCATGAGCGATACCCCTGCCGGCGTCGTCGGGCTGCTCGGCGTCCTCGCCTACGCGGAGCTGACCGCGTTCCTCAGGCTCGCCGAGGATGCCGCCACCCTCGCCCCCTCGCTGACCGACCAGGCCGAGCTCAGCGGCCTGGCCGCCGCCGAGTACGCCCACTTCGTGCTCCTGCGCGACCGGCTGTCCTGGCTCGGCGCGGACCCCGAGGAGGCCATGGCGCCGTTCGTGTCGTCCCTGGACGACTGGCACGCCCAGACGCGGCCGGGGGACTGGCTGGAGGCCCTGGTCAAGGCCTACGTCGGCAGGGGCATCGCGGGGGACTTCTACCGCGAGGCCGCGCGGCACGTGGATCCCGAGACGCGCAAGCTCGTCGACGAGGTGCTGGCGGAGGAGAGCAGGTCGGAGTTCGTGGTCGAGCGCGTGCGCGCGGCGCTGGCCGAGAAATCCCAGCTCACCGGCCGTCTCGCATTGTGGGCGCGGCGCATGGTGGGCGAGGCGCTGAGTCAGGGCCACCGGCTCGCCGCCGCCAGGCCCGACCTCGCGCTGCTGCTCGTCTCCCCCTCCGAGGAGGTTCCTGGGAGCGGGGCGGCGGGTGACGCCGGTCTGGCCGCCGATCTGGTCGAGATCGGCCGGCTGTTCGCCCGTCTGACCGAGGAGCACGGCAAGCGCATGGCGGCCATGGGGCTGGTTCCGGGGCCCTAGGCGAGAAGGTTTCGGACTCCTGGCCAATTAGGTGCCGTGATCGAGCGGCGCGAAACCCCCGAGCGGTTGTAGCGTTCGAGACATGAGGGCCTCGCGCCGCTACGGCAGTTCCTTGATGAGATGTGGACCCAATCGCTGGACCTCGCGGCCCGTGTTACGAAGGGGGAGCGCGGGTTGCCCGGCCGTCAGCCACAAGCGAGACGACGTCAGGCGTTTCCATCGCCCATGTGGCTGCTCGCTCGGCTCACGCGAGGAGTGCACGGGCCTTTGAGCCCGCGCCAGTCCGATCTTCAGGGGCCCGGAGACGGCCCCGTGCTCACCTCGGCGCTTTGGGGAGCTCAGGCCCCCCAAAGCGCCGGGCTCAGATCGTGCCGCCGAAGCCGACGATGCGTGACGCGTCCTCGCCGATCTCGACGAACCCGAGCGAGGAGACCGGGACGACGACACGCATGCCCTTGGTGTCGGTGAGCGAGAAGACCCCGCGGTCCGCGGCGAGCGAGTTGCGCAGCTCCTGCTCCACCTCGTCGGCGGACAGGTCGGTCTCAATGACGATCTCGCGGTGCACGGAGCGTACGGCGATCTTTACTTCCATCGGGAGCCCTTTCGGTTTCGACGAGCGCTGTAACCCTCATCGTTACTCTTCGGGTGTCCCGTGACCCCTGCTGATCGCGTCAAGCGAACAACGGTGTGGTGCGGGAGGACCCGCTACGTGGTGCGGGGGAAGCCGCCGATGCCTCTCCAGGCGAGGCGGGCCATGAGCTGGGTGGCCACGTCCTTGGGAATGGTGCCGTGGCTGGCGAGCCAGTAACGCGCGCTGACCTCGGCCATGCCGACCAGGCCGACGCCGAGGAGGTGGGCCTCGTCGCTGGAGCAGCCGGTGTCCTCCTGGATCACCTGGCTGATCATCTCGGCGCTCTCCTTGAGCGAGCGCTCCATGCGCTGGCGCACGGGGGCGACGTTGCGCAGGTCGGACTCGAAGACCAGGCGGAAGGCCTCGCCCTGGCTGGACACGAAGTCGAAGAACGCCCCGATGGCGGCCTGGACGCGCTGCTTGTTGTCGGTCGTGGAGGCGAGGGCCTCGCGGCACCGGTTCGCCATGTCGTCGACGTGGAGGTCGAGCAACGCCAGGTAGAGCTCCAGCTTGCCCGGAAAGTGTTGGTAGAGCACCGGCTTGCTGACCCCGGCCCGCTCGGCGATCTCGTCCATCGCGGCCGCGTGGTAGCCGTTCTCCACGAAGACCTCCTGCGCCGCGTTCAGCAACTGTCGGCGACGGGCCATCCGGGGCAGCCGGGTGCCCCGGGGCTTGGCGTCCGGGGTAGCGGTCACGGGACTCTCCTTGGGGACGGTTCACGCGTCGCGCGATCGGCGATCGCGCTCGGCCTTCCTGCTGATCGAGTTGGATTCGGATCTCAGCCGGCCAGGCATCCGCCTGCCCCACGCTCCCGTGGATCCGGTTCGGGGTTCACATCCTACGCGCGGGTAACCAGGTCAGCGATAGTCGTCGTCGCCGAGATCGACCGTGCGCTCCTGGTCGGCGGCGTCGGCGGGATCGACGTCGTAGGGGATCTCCAGGGGCCATTCGCGCTGGTCGGCGCGTATGGTCAGGTGCTGCTCGATGGCGTCGGCCTCGGGGACCTCGGTCTCCAGCGCGTCGGCGACGTCGTCGAGGGGCTCCAGTGCGTCCAGCGAGGCCTCGTTGCCTCCCACATCCATCTCCGACATGTTCAGTACCCTCCGTCGGCAGGCGAACTCGCCCGCTCCATACCCCGATGCGTCCAGCCTAAGGCCCGTCCCCGGTGCCGCTCCGCTCCGGCGGCGCCATGAGATCACCCAATTCCGCGACACGGCGCAGAACGTCCTCGGCGGTGAACGCCAGATCCTCGGGCCGGTCGCAGCCCTCCACCTCTTCCCAGGTGACCGGCGTGGACACCGTGGGCAGCCGGTTGGCGCGCAGCGAGTAAGGGGAGACGGTGGTCTTGGCGGGGTTGTTCTGGCTCCAGTCGATGAAGACCTTGCCGGGGCGCAGCTTCCTGGCCATCTGGCTCACGATCTCGTCCGGCCGTTCCTTCTCCAGCCGCTGGGCGAGCGCCTTGGCGTACTCGGAGGGGCTGCCGGACCTGTGGGACCAGGGGACGTAGACCTGCATCCCCTTGTTGCCGCTGGTCTTCGGGCAGCCCGCAAGGCCGTCCTCGCGCAGGACGTCCCTGAGCCGCAGCGCCACGCGGGAGCACTCGACGATAGTCGCCGGCGCGCCGGGGTCCAGGTCGAAGACCATGGTGTCGGGCGGCTGGGGCCGTCCCTGCTCGTCGATCCGCCACATCGGGGTGTGGAACTCCAGGGCGGCGAGGTTCGCGAGATAGACCAGCGTGGGCAGGTCGTCGACGATGGTGTAGACGATGGTGTCGCGATCTTTGGTGCTGCCCGGAGCGGGCAGGCGCGCCGTGCGCACCCACGCGGGTGTGTGCGCGGGCCGGTTCTTCTCGAAGAAGAACTGCTCGCCCACGCCGTTGGGATAGCGCTTGACGGTCATCGGACGGCCCCTGAGGTGCGGGAGCATGACGGGGGCGAGGCGGCTGTAGTAGTCGATCACCTCGGCCTTGGTGAACCCCGCCTCGGGATACAGCACCTTGTCGAGGTTGGTCAGCGTCAGCTCCCGGCCGTCGACCCTGACCCGGACCTTCTCCGCCACACGCGCCCCTTCCTGTCTTTCTCTTCCCGTGCTCAGTTGGGCACCGATCAAACCAGGCGGGCGCCTGACCGGATACGGCATTCAACACTGGGTATCTGCCCATCTAGAAATGCTTTGTGCCCTTGCCGCCAACGAACACGCGTTCGATAGTAGGGGCGAGGTGAGGAGAAGTCATGCGTAGCATCTGGAAGGGTGCCATCTCGTTCGGGCTTGTCACCATCCCTGTGAAGCTCTACTCGGCCACCGAGCAGAAGGACGTGACGTTCCACCAGGTGCATCGCGAGGACGCCGGCCGCATCAAGTACAAGCGGGTGTGCAGCGTCGACGGCGAGGAGGTGGCGTACTCCGAGATCGCCAAGGGGTACGAGCTCCCCGGCGGCGAGGTGGTCGTGCTCACCGACGAGGACTTCGCCGACCTGCCGCTGAGCACCTCGCGCCGTATCGACGTGCTGCAGTTCACCCCGGCCGACCAGCTCGACCCGATCCTGTTCAACAAGTCGTACTACCTGGAGCCCGAGTCCACGGGCGTGAAGCCGTACGTGCTGCTCCGCGACGCGCTGGAGCGCACCGGGCAGGTGGCGATCGTGAAGGTCGCGCTGCGGCAGCGTGAGTCGCTCGCCGCCCTGCGCATCCGCGACGGGGTGTTCGTGCTGGAGACCATGCTCTGGCCCGACGAGGTCCGCGACCCGGGGTTCGCCTTCCAGGACGAGGACGTCGAGGTCCGCCCGCAGGAACTGCAGATGGCCGAGTCGCTCATCGAGACCATGGCGGGGGAGTTCGACCCCACCGACTACCACGACGCCTACCGTGAGGCGCTCCAGCAGGTCATCGAGGCCAAGGTCGCGGGCAAGGAGCTCGTGCGGCCCGAGGCCCCCGAGCAGGCGGGGCCCGCCGTCGACCTGATGGCGGCGCTGCGGGCGAGCGTCGACGCGGCCAAGCGGGAGCGCGAGGGCGGCCGCGAGAAGGCTCCGGCCTCGGGCGCCGCGAAGAAGAAGCCGGCCGCCAAGTCCGCCAAGGCCGTGGAGGCCCAGACGGACGAGAAGGACGAGAAGGACGCCAAGAAGCAGGCCCCGAAGCGCCGCACCCGCAAGACCGCCTGACCGCGGTGATCCCGGCGGCGCGCGGCGTACGATCCTGCCGCCCTATTCGAGTTATTCAGCGTCAGATAACCGCCGGGGCGGTGAAAGGCCGGTGCTCTGGAGAAGTCTCCTGGAAAAGTGAATTGCCGGGGGACGGCGGGGGAATTTCGAGCCGGGATAAATATCCGAGCAGGGAGAGGCCCCGGAGCGGAATCACTCCGGGGCCTCCCATGATCTGTCGGCTGAGCGGCTGGAGTCACCGGGCGGATCGCCGCCCGGGAAATCCGCTCAGGAATGGATGTTTACCTCTCCTCGTGCCGGTTGCCGTGGTGCTTGTGGCCGTGGTGGTGGTGCTCGGGACGCCAGTGGCGACGGTCGTCACGGAAGAAGTCACGGTGGCCGCCACCGTGGCTGTTGTGGCCGATGATCGCGCGGAAGAAGCGGGCCTCTACGATCTTGAAGTAGCAGTTGCGGTGGCCGCCCCCGGCACGGTGGTGGCGACGGTGGTGCTTGCTGAAGCCCTTACCGCCCCAGCCACCGTCGTCGTCCCCGAAGCCTTCGTCGCCCCATCCGCCGTGGTGGCCGTGGTGGCCGCCGCCGTCGTGGTGGCAGTGGCCGCCGCCGCCGTAGCCGCCGCCTCCGCCGAAGCCACCGCCATCGAAGCCGTCGAAGCCGTCGAAGCCGCCTCCGAAGTTGGTACCGATCGCAGTGGACGCGTTGGCGCTTGTAGCCGTGGTGGCGCCGAGACCGGCGAGACCACCAGTGAGTGCCGCGGTGACGGTCAGCATTGCGGCGTATTTCTTGACGTCGGGCATTGCGTTTTCCCCCTTGACGCATCGGGTTGCCCAGCGGACGCATTTCCTCATTTTCGAGGTAAATGCTGGGGTGACTCGTTAAGAGTCTTCCCACTTGCCATGTTTTCCTAGCGACGCATACGACAAACGGGGATCGCTGCCTTTTGGCATCTACTTAACCTGCCCTTATGTCTTTCAGTTCGATATTTCCCGATTTGCCCGATATTTCCTGCGATCGTGTGGCCTCTTCGGTCCTGTCCGGGGTAGCCCCACCTGGGCGCGGTGGTCGGCGCGAGCCGTACGGCGCCGGGATATCGTCGGAACGGATGGTGAACAGGAGGGAAAAGATCGTGGATGAACCGATTCCGCACTGGCCCGGGGAACTGCTCGATCTCGGCGGCCTCGGCGTCTACGTGCGGTCCACGCCCGAGGGGCCGCAGGAGAAGGCCGTGTTCGTGCACGGGCTCGCCGGGTCCGCGACCAACTGGACCGACCTGATGGCCGAGCTCCAGGGCCAGGTCAGGGGATACTCCATCGACCTGCCCGGAGCGGGCTACTCTCCCGCGCCGCCCGGCGGCGACTACTCCGTAGGCGCGCACGCCGCGGCCGTCACGGCGCTGATCGAGCACATCGGCGGCCCCGTCCACCTGCTCGGCAACTCCTTGGGCGGCGCCGTCGCGGTCCGGGTCGCGGCCACGCGCCCCGATCTCGTCCGCACGCTCACGCTCGTCTCGCCGGCCCTGCCCGACCTGCTTCCCCGGTACGGCCCGGCCCGCGTCGCCATGTCGGCGGCCCCCCGGCTCGGCGAGTGGGCCGTCATGCGCCTCCGCTCGCTGCCGCCCGAGCGCAGGATCAGGGCGACCATGGCCATGTGCTACGCCGACAGCGCCCGGGTCCACCCCGACCGCCTGGAGGACGCCGTGGCTGAGCTGCGCCGCCGCGACGAGCTTCCGTACGCGGGCCTGGCGCTGGTGGCCACGGCCCGCGCCCTGGTCAACGAGTACTTCCGGCGCGGCGCGGACAACCTGTGGCGGCTGGCCGCCCAGGTGACCGCTCCCACGCTGGTGGTACACGGGCGGCACGACCGCCTCGTGGACCCGAGGATGGCGTCGAGGGCAGGGCGCACGTTCCAGGACGTCCGGCTGGTGCTCCTGCCCCACGCGGCCCACGTCGCGCAGATGGAGTTCCCCGCGCTCGTCGCCCGCCACGTACGCGTCCTGATGCAGGATGGAGCGAGGAGGGCGACCGCGAGCCACGACGGCGCGAAGTCCCTGGGGGACGCGAAGGACGCGCGGAGCCCGGAGAATACGGCCGCCGTCGGCTAAGATCGCCGATTCGGGAATGCGGGGGCAACCGGGTTAGGTTGTGACAGACGGCTGGGCGCGTAGCCTGACGGGCAAGCCGCCAAATGGGAAGATCCCCTGAAACGGGAGCGTAGAACTGTGTCGTTGCCACCGCTGGTAGAGCCGGCCGACGAGCTGACCGTTGACGAGGTGCGCCGCTACTCTCGCCACCTGATCATCCCCGATGTGGGGATGGCCGGGCAGAAGCGGCTGAAGAACGCCAAGGTGCTCTGTGTGGGCGCCGGGGGCCTCGGTTCCCCGGCGCTGATGTACCTCGCAGCGGCCGGTGTGGGCACACTCGGCGTCGTCGACTTCGATGTCGTTGATGAGTCCAACCTTCAGCGGCAGATCATCCACGGACAGTCGGACGTCGGCCGCCTGAAGGCCGAGAGCGCCGCCGCGACGGTCCGCGAGATCAATCCCCTGGTCAACGTCGTGATCCACAACGTGGCGCTCACGACCGACAACGTGATGGACATCTTCGCCGCCTACGACCTGATCGTCGACGGCACCGACAACTTCGCGACTCGCTACATGGTGAACGACGCGGCCGTCCTGCTGGGCAAGCCCTACATCTGGGGCTCGATCTACCGCTTCGACGGCCAGGCGAGCGTGTTCTGGTCCGAGTACGGGCCCTGCTACCGCTGCCTGTACCCCGAGCCGCCGCCTCCGGGCATGGTGCCGTCCTGCGCCGAGGGCGGCGTCCTCGGCGTGCTCTGCGCCTCCATCGGCTCGATCCAGGTGAACGAGGCGATCAAGGTGCTCACGGGCATCGGCGATCCGCTGGTCGGGCGTCTGATGATCTATGACGCCCTGGAGATGAAGTACCGCGACGTCAAGGTCCGCAAGGACCCCGAGTGCCCGCTCTGCGGCAAGAACCCCACGATCACTGAGCTGATCGACTACGAGGCGTTCTGCGGCACGATCTCCGACGAGGCCCAGCAGGCCGCGTCGGGCTCCACGATCACCGCCAAGGAGCTCAAGGACATGCAGGACCGCGGGGACGACATCTTCCTCGTCGACGTCCGCGAGCAGAACGAGTACGAGATCGTCAGCATCCCCGGCGCCGTGCTGATCCCGAAGGGCGACTTCGTGCGGGGCACGGCCCTGGAGCGGCTGCCGCACGACAAGAAGATCGTCCTGCACTGCAAGTCGGGAGCCCGGTCCGCCGAGGCGCTGGCGGTCCTGAAGAACGCCGGCTTCTCCGACGCCGTCCACGTCGGCGGTGGCGTGCTGAGCTGGGTCAAGACCGTCGACCCCTCGCTTCCGACCTACTGATCCGGTCGGGCGAACGCCCGCGGCCCGCGTCCTCCCTCCGGATGGCGCGGGCCGCGGGCGTTCCTCTTGGCCGGGAACCGGGTCACTCGCCGGTCAGCGACAGCCCCGACTGGGCGACGATGGCCTGAAGGGCGGCGACATGGGCCGTGTAGGCCTCCCGGCCGACGTCGGAGAGCTTGAGCCAGGTGCGGGGACGCTTGCCCACGTGGCCCTTGCGGATCACCACGTACCCCGCCGTCTCCAGCGCGGAGGCGTGCTTGGACAGCACCGAGTCGCTGACCTCCACCGCGTCGCGGACGAAGGCGAACTCCGACTCCTCCATCGCCGCCAGCAGCGACATGATGCGCAGCCGGGCCGGGGCGTGGATGATCGGGTCGAGCGCCATCAGCCTTGCTCGATCTTCGCCGCTATGCGCCGCGTGATCGCGCGGGCGACGGCCCAGCCGGTGATCGCCAGGTACGCCGTCATGGCGAGGCCCGCGCACGTGCGCGCGTAAGGGACCTCGGCGGAGGTCAGGGCGACCGCGAGCACCAGGCAGAGGGCGACTCCCACCAGCAGCCAGGCGACGAAGGCGCCGACCAGCCCGGGCCTGACGAGGCTGCGATGGGGGACCTGCCGGTTGGTGCGGGCCAGGGCGAACACCAGGGCGGCAAGGCCCAGGGTCAGCAGGGTGATGCCCGTCACAGCCAGTGGCCGGGAGGAGCCCGGCTCGGTGAGGAACTGCACCCCGGTCACGTAGACGCCGACGCCGGTGGGATACCAGGTGGGGAACCAGGGCCGGGCCCTGACGATGCCCGCCTGGGACGAGCGGATCTCGCGCAGGCTCCGCGCGGCGGCCTCCGGGCTGATGTACGGGGCGTCCTCGGGGGTGGCGTCCATGGATGTCTCCCATCGTTTCCAATCAGGAAAGTACTTTCCACTTTCCATACCGTCAAGTACTTTCCAAAGGGATCTATGCGGATGGAACGGCGGATGCCTCCCCACCGAGGGCGTTAGGGTCGGGCAGGTGAGTGAGTCGCGTGCCTGGCCGTCCCTTGTGGTGGCATCAGCGCTCACTTTGATCTGCGCGATCGTCGCCGGAGTGGCGGCGGGGGCCGCGGGCGCCGAGCTGACCCGTGGTCCGAGCGCCGCCGAGATCCAGCAGGCCTCGGTGGAGGAGACCGCCCGCCGCTGGCAGGTGTGGTCCGCGGGCGAGATCTTCCCCGCCTACCTGCCGTACATCGCCGAGCAGGGCGGCAAGGAGAACGCCCGTAGGGTGGGCATCTCCTCGCGCACCGACTGCGCGGCGGCCGTGGACGCCGCGCTCAGGACCGCGTTGAAGGCGGCCGGCTGCCGGGCCGTGCTCCGAGCCACATACCTGGACGCGCTGCAGGGTGTGGTCGTGACCATCGGGGTGGCCGCCTTCCCCGACCAGGGGTCCGCGCTCGCGGCCAGGGCGGCGTTCCCGCCGGGAGGGGTGCCCTCACCCGGGCTGCGGGCGCTGGCCTTCCCCCAGACCGTCGCCGACCGCTTCACCGCCGCCGCCCGCCAGGCGTCCTCGCTGGGGCAGGCCGGGCCGTACCTCGTGCTCACCACGGCGGGCCAGGTCGACGGGAGGCCGGCCCGGTCGGTCGGCCACCAGCGTTCCACCATCTTCAGCTTCACCTCCGATCTGGAAGACCGGATCCTCACCACGCTGGCCACCCCCGCGCGTCCCGACTGCGCGGGCAAGGACTGGCAGTGCTGACCGCCCGGGCCGTGCCGCTCCCGCGCGCGGTCCTGTCCGCGCTGACCCGGGCCGTGCCGCTCCCGCGCGCCGTCCTGTCCGCGTGCTCGGTGCTCGCTCTGCTGCCGGTCCTGCTCGTCCTGCTGGTCATGGGCACGCTCGCGGCGGGGCCCGCGCTGGCCGACCAGGTGCGCGGGAGCCAGCGCCAGGTGATGCGCACCCTCGACGTGGCCGCCGCCTGGCGGATCACCCGCGGCGCTGGGGTCAAGGTCGCGGTGCTGGACTCGGGGGTCGACCCCCGGCACCACGACCTGGCCGGATCCGTGATCACCGGCCCCGACCTCACTTCGGGCGCGAACCCGCGCGGGGTCGCGCCGCTCCGACTGCACGGCACGTACATGGCCTCGCTGATCGCCGGGCACGGGCACGGCCCGGGGCGCGCGGACGGGGTGATCGGGGTCGCGCCGGCCGCCAGGGTGCTCTCGGTGCGGGTCATCCTGGAGGACGACGAGCCGGGCTTCCACGACTTCAACTCCGAGGCGCGGTTCGAGAACGTGGTCGCGCGCGGCATCCGCTACGCCGTCGACCACGGCGCCGCCGTGATCAACATGTCGATCTCCAAGGACCAGCCGACCCGGCAGGAACGGGCGGCGATCAGGTACGCCATCTCCAAGGGCGTGGTCCTGGTGGCGGCGGCGGGCAACGACGGGGCGGGCCGCAAGGACGGGCCGTACTCCTATCCGGCCTCGTTACCCGGCGTGATCTCGGTCGCGGCGGCGGATCGCGGCATGCACAAGGCGTCCTTCTCCAACCGCAACTCGCTGGTCCTCCTCGCGGCGCCCGGAGTGGACATCTTCGGGGCGGGTCCGGGCGACCAGTACTGGGTGGGCAGGGGCACGTCGCAGGCGACGGCGCTCGTCTCCGGGGTCGCCGCCCTGATAAAAGCGAAATATCCGAGAATGTCGCCTGCGCTTGTCGCCCAGGCGCTCACCACCGGCGCCACCCGCCGCCCGGCCAGGGGCTACGACCCCGGTATGGGCTTCGGCGTGGTCAACGCGGCCCGGTCGCTCGCCGAGGCCGCGCGGCTGGCCCGGCACCGGCACACCGCCTCCGGCCCCGGCGTCCAGGACACCGACCTTCCGATGACCGACGACACCGGCGCGGCGCCCGCCGCCCTGCCTCCGGTGCAGGTAGTCCGGCGTGACACGGGCATGATCACTGTGTACGGCGGGGTCGCGCTGGCGGCCACCGCCTGCGCGGGCGCGAGCCTCACCGTCGTGATCATGCTCGTACGGCGCACCAGGCGCACCAGGAGCGACAGGGACCACAGAGACCACACAGAACACGATGATCCCCGGGAGCCCCAACCGGGTTGGCGGCAGCAGGCGCCGACGTAGCATCGATGTATGTCGCCTGAGGAGCCACGGTCACGACCGGTGACGCCCTGGCCCGCACGTGTGAAGGGCGCGCGGAGCGCGGGAAGGCTTCCTTCAGGCGATGGCGCCCATGGGGCGGCGCGGCCGTGGGCCGGCGCCCGGGCACGTGCCGCCGACGCGCAGGCGGCGATCGACCGCATGGAGCTTGAGCGGGGGGTCCGGTTTCGATCCCTGTTCCTTCTGATCATGGGCACCATCCTCGCCATCGCGGCGACCAACGTGCTGCTCGGTGTGGTCGGCCTGCTCCAGGAGACCCGGGCGCGACCGCTCACGGTCGCCGAGCGCACCCGTTTCGCCGAGGAGGACGTCGCCCGGCGCTGGTACGCCTGGCGGGCCGACGCCGTCTTCCCCGCAGAGGTGGAGTATCTCGGCCTGTCCCGGGTGCGGCAGTACGCCCGCAGGGTCGGCATCGCGAAGGAGGCGCCGTGTACGTCGGTGGTGGACGCCCCCGTCGCCACCGTCCTGCGGCAACACGGCTGCCGCACCATGCTGCGCGCGACGTACGTCGACCAGACCTCGACTTTCGTGATGACCGTGGGGGTGGCCGTGCTCGACGACGAGGAGACCCGGGTGCAGACCGGGGGCGACCTGCCCGTGGACGACCGCGTGGGCGTGCGGCCCGTGGCGTTTCCCGGCACGGCCACCGAGTCCTTCGGGGCCGCGCAGCGCCAGCGTACGAGCTGGACGGGCGCGGGGCCGTACATCGTCTTCTCCGCCGCCGGCTACGCCGACGGGCGCACTCGTGAGTCCGTGCCGATCGAGGAGATCCCCCACAGCGAGCTGTGGCCGACGGCGCAGTCCGTCGCCGGGCACATCGCCCGTGGCCTCTCGGCGCCCCCCGAGATCCCGCGCTGCACCCAGGGGAACGTGTGTTGAGGGCGCGGGCGGTCGCGGCGCGAGCCTGCGCCGTGGCGGGGGTCGTGGCGCTCGCGGGGCTGCTGGCGCCTCCCGTGCGGGCCGATGGAGTGCGTGACCAGCAACGATGGGTGCTCGACGCGATCAACGCCGAGCAGGCGTGGAAGGTCACCCGGGGGGCAGGGGTGACCGTGGCCGTGGTCGACAGCGCCGTCGACTCGAAGGCCCCGGTGCTCAAGGGCAAGGTCACCGTCGCTCCCGACATGCGGTCCAGCGTGTTCGACGACGGCGCGTCGCCCGTAGGGCCGCACGGCACGGCGATGGCTTCTCTGATCGCGGGTTCCGGCCACGACGGCGGCCTGCTCGGCGTGGCCCCCGACGCGCGCATCCTGTCGGTTCCCGTGATCGCCGAGGACGAGTTCGACTACGACCTCGTCGAGCCCGACGACGGTCTCGGCCTGCCCAGCGAGAGCCCGCTGTCGAGGGCGTTGCGCTACGCGACCGACCACGGGGCCAAGGTCATCAGCATGTCGCTCGGGGAGTACGCCACGCAGCGGGCCGACCGGCAGGCCGTGGCGTACGCGCTGGCGCGCGGTGTGGTGCTGGTGGCCGCGGTGGGCAACGACGGCGACTCCGAGTACGCGCGCAAGTACGGCACCTCGTTCTGGAGCTTCCCCGCGGGCTACGCGGGGGTGATCGGGGTCGGCGCGGTCGACAAGCAGGGCAAGGCCGCCGGGTTCAGCAGCGACAACCTCTCGGTGCTGGTGGGCGCGCCCGGCGTGGGGGTCCCCGCCGCGGTTCCCGGCGGCGGGTACCAGGAGATGGAGGGGAGCAGCGCCTCGACCGCGCTGGTCGCCGGGGCGGTCGCCCTTATAAAGGCGAAATATCCGAATCTAAGCCCTGATTTGGTTGCCCGTGCGCTGACGTCCACCACCCAGAAGAAGCCCGCCGCTCGTTATGACGACAAAGTGGGTTTCGGGGTCATCGACGTGGCCGCCGCGCTCAAGCGCGCGGGCGAGCTCACGGGATACGCCACCTCGCTTCCGGTGAAGAGCGACCTCCATTTCGGAAACGGCACGACGGCACCCGCGCCTACCCCGCCTGGGCCCGATCCCGTGCGACTCTGGGTCTACAGCGCGGGCGTTCTCCTCGGGCTCATCGGGTTCGGAGCCGGTGTGGTCGTGCTCACCCGCCGTTCAGAACGGCAATGATCACGTGGTGGACGCGATTGGGGCGCTGTTCGGCCGCCGTTCGGCGGCATTTCGGATGCGGTCTGACCGAACTTGCACTTTCCTGTACCAGTGAGTCGGTAAAGGTTCGCTAGGGTTCCCGTCTCGTGGGATACGAGTTGCGTGTACAACGCGAATCGCCGCTCGCCTACGCCGAGCTGACGGAGGCGACGGCGTCGGCGGACGCCGGCTTGGAGCTGCGCGGCACACCGGAGGCCGGTGAGGTCTTCGCGCGCCACGGCGACGGCGAGTACGCCGTCGCCATCTGGCAGGGGCGCCTGTACGGGAAGCCGACCTCCGACTGGGAGGTCGCCCAGCTCGCGCGGCTCGCCGGAATGCTCGGCGGGAGCCTGGTGGGTGAGGACGGCGAGGCCTACGGCATCCGAGACGGCATCGTCGAACAGGTGAACGGCGACGCGGCCTACGAGTTCGGGAAGCTTGAGGAGATCCTCTCCTTCGGCCCCGCCCAGTGGAGCGCATGACCGATCCGACCGCCTTCGCCGAGCGGGTGCTCGACCTGGTCGAGCGCATCCCGCCGGGAAGGGTCATGTCCTACGGCGACATCGCCGAATATCTTGAGGAGGGCGGCCCGAGGCAGGTCGGCCGCGTGATGTCCACCTGGGGAGGCGGCGTCCCCTGGTGGCGTGTCGTCCACGCCGACGGCACCCCGCCTCCCGGCCACGAGAGCAGGTGCCTGTCGCGGTGGAGGGAGGAGGGCACGCCCCTGCGGGGAGAGCGCGCCGATATGCGCCACGCCCGATGGCAGGGAGATCATCAGTGAGTTCTCAGTAAGTCGCATTACCATTCCAGGTACGCCCTTTGCGGTCAGACTGGAAAGGCGGTGCCTCCCTGATGGACACCGGTGCCACGCCCGCGCGGACCGGCGACATCGTCGCCGACCGGCTGCGGGCCGCCCAGGACCTCTATGACAGGGGAGAGCCGCTCGACGCGCTGATCGCGGCCGTCCACTCCACGGGTCTGACCCGCTCCGAACGCCGGCGGCTGCACGCCGAGGCGCTCAACGGGCTCCTGGCCCTGCGGCTGGAGACCGCCGCCAGACGCGACGCCACCCGCCTGCGGCAGGCCATCGACCTGCTGCGCGACTACCTGTCCGAGGTGGAGCCATCGGTCAAGCGCCGCCTGCCGGTCGCCCGGCGGCTGGCCTGCTACCTCATCGAGAACCGCGACCCGGCCGAGCTCGCCCAGGGCGACGAGCTGGCGAACCTGGTGGCCGCCACGGCCGAGCCGTCCAAGAGGGTGCGCAAGGGCCTCGCCTGGTACGCCGACCTGCCCGTGGTCGCGCCCGAACCGCTCTTCCGCCTGCGCAGGTCCGACCTCGTCCCGGTGACCGAGGTCGACGACGTCTCCTGGCACGGCGGGCGGCTGCGCGTCACCGGCCACGCCTACCTCGTCGGGCTGTCCGTGCGGAGCCGGCGACTCAACCGCGCGACCGTGGTGCTCAGGGGCCCTCGCTGGGTGCCGCCCGTCTACGCGCGCACCCGTCGCGTCTACCGTCCGGAGACCACCCACGGCGCGGGCGAGCCGGGCTGCAACTACGACTGGGCCGGGTTCGTGGCCGAGGTACGGCCGTGGTCGCTGCGCTGGCGCGCGGCGATCCGCGCCGCCGTCCACGGCGCCCAGCGGCTGCTGCGCCACCGGCCGGCGGTCCCCGACACCACCACCTGGCGTGCCGACATCGTCATCTGGAGCCGTGGCGCGCGGGCCACCGGCGCCCTGCGCGGTCCCGTGGTGGGGCGCACCGAGCGCCCGGCCGGGCTCCGCGTCCGTCCCGGCTGGTGGGTGCGCCCGGCGTGGACCTCCGACCGGGCCTTCCAGGTCGTGCTCCAGCCCACAAGGGCCGAGCTGACCGGGGTCGCGCACGTCGCCGACCAGATCGAGCTGACCGGCTTCCTGCCCGGCACGACGGCGACCAAGGGCAGGGCCCGCCTCGGCGGCCACCGCATCCACGCCGACTTCACTCCGGTGGAGGGCGGCACGCGGTTCTCGGTCGCGCTCGCCGTGCCCGCCCTGATGAAGGAGCGGGACGCCCGCCGCCTCTGGATCGAGCCCAAGGGCGATCCGGCCGCGCCGGTCATGATGGAGAACACCGCCGAGACCCACCTCGCGATCGACCGCCGCGAGGTCACCGTGCTTCGCGACCGGCGCGACCGGGCCGTGGTCTCGGCCCACCGCGTCTGGCCGGTGATCACCTCGGCCACGTGGAGTGACGACGGCACGCTGACGCTGGCGGGCACCTATCCCGACACCGACCCGGGGCAGCGCGAGATAGTGCTGCGCCAGCGGGCCGGCCTGACCTACCGTGTGCCGCTCGGGCGCTCCGGTTCGGACTTCTCCGTACGGCTCGCGCCGGGAGCCATGCCCCGGTTCGGCGGCACGGTGGCGCTGGCGTCGGGCGCCTGGAGCCTGTCGGTCGCGGGCGGCAAGGGCACGACCGCGCCCCTGCGGGTGGACCACCGCCTGCTCGACACGCTCGACGAGGGCGTCCACATCGTGGGCGACCGTGAGTACCGCCTGGTGGCCACGCGCTTCGACGTTCCCGTCCTGGTCGCCGCCGAGCACCTGCCGGACGACGAGAAGGGCGCGGGCGGTCTCTGGGCGCTGCGCAGGGTCCACTACCCCGCCGAGCGCCGCCGCGAGCTGCGCGACGCCACGGTGTACGTGTCCTTCGACGGCCGGTCCTACTCCGACAGCGCGCGGGCGATCTACGAGGAGCGGCTTCGGCGCGGCGACGACCGCGAGCACATCTGGGTCGTCAAGGACGGCGCCTTCGTCCCGCCGGACTCCGCCGCGCTGGGTCTCGGTCCCGGCGTCACGCCCACGGTCGTGCGCGAGGGCGGCCGCGAGCACTACACGGCGCTGGCCAGGTCGAGCCACATCATCACCAACACGATGCTTCCCCAGTGGTTCCGTGCCCGCGAGGACCAGACCTGCGTGCAGACCTGGCACGGCACCCCGCTCAAGCGCGTCGGAGGCGACCAGCGCCACATGTCCCGCGAGCCGAGGCCGGCCGCCTGGTACCGCCAGGCCGCCGAGGTGGCCAACTGGGACCTGCTCGTCACGCAGAGCCCTTGGGGCTCCGAGGTGCTGCGCCGCGCGTTCGGCTACGGTGGAGAGATCATCGAGTCCGGCTATCCGCGCAACGACGTCCTCGCCCACGACCGGTCCGATCTCGCGGCGGCCGTGCGGCGGAGCCTCGGGGTGCCGGTGGGCAAGCGCGTGGTGCTGTACGCCCCGACGTGGCGCGACCACGACCGCAGGAACAGCTCGGTGCGGCTCGACCTCGCCGAGGCCAGGCGGGTGCTCGGGCGCGACCACGTGCTGCTGGTCCGGGGCCACATGGCGCAGGCGCCGCCGACGGTTCCGGGGCTGGTGGTCCCCGGCCCCGCGTCTCTGGTGCGTCCGGGGCCGATGAGCCGGGAGTATCCCTTCGCCATCGACGTCACGACTTACCCCGATATGGCCGATCTTTTGCTGATCGCTGATGTGCTGATCACCGACTACTCCTCGGTGATGTTCGACTTCGCGGTGACCCGGCGCCCGATGGTCTTCTTCGGGTACGACTTGGAGCGTTACCGGAACACGCGCGGCCTCTACCTCGACCTGCGCACCCAGGCCCCGGGGCCGCTGCTGTCGGAGGGAAGCGACGTGATCGAGGCCGTGCGCCTCATCGACGCGCTCTCCGGCGACTACGCCGACCGGTACGACGCGTTCGTCCGCACCTACGCGCCCCGGGACGACGGGAAGGCCACCGCCAGGCTCGTCGACCACGTCTTCAGCACGCACCCGTGATGGCGGGCGACCGGCTGATGGCCGTGCTGATTCTGTGCGGGGTCCTGCTCGTGGCCGTGGGCGTCGTGGCCGCGCTCGTACGCGGGAGGATCGCGCCGCGCGGGCGGGGGGCGTCGCGGCGCGGGGCGAAGGCGTCCGGTCCCGGACGCAAGCGGCCGCTTCCCGGACGCGAGCGGCCTCATCCCGGGCGCGGGGGCGGTCCCGCCGGCCCGGGGCGGCGGCCCCTGGTCGTACACTCCCGGCCGCCGAGCCCGGCGTGGGAGTCGCGTGCCGCGCCCGGCCAGATCTGGTGGGCCGACGTCCCCTACTCCGACGGCTCGGGTTCCAAGGTCCGTCCCTGCCTCGTCGTACGGACTCACCCGCGCAAGGTGGAAGTCCTGAAGATCACCAGCCAGGACAAGTCCGACCGCGGTGACCATCTCTCGATCCCGACGGCCGGGTGGGATCCGCACGCGACCAAGGACAGCTGGCTCGACCTGTCCGAGACGCATTTCGTGGGCGACCGCGACTTCCGGAACCTGGCCGCCACCTCCTGCGACGCGCGCGTCTGGAAAAGCGTCACCCGCCTCCAGAAAACCGGCTGGGTCTACGACGGCTGACCCCGGGCCCCGGCGGTGTCCGCACAAGGGGCGGTTTGCTGTGGGGAAAATCTGTGGATTCGTCAGCAAATGTGGTCGATGATGCCGGACGGAGCGGGTTCGAGGGCCCGGGACGCATCTTCGGGGGTAACACATGGAATCGGGCTTCGCCGACCGGCCCGGCGTCACGCACGTACCGGTCAGGAGGCTCGGTCTCGATGACCTGCGCGACTGCCTGCTGCTGGCCATCGACCGTCAGTGGCTTCCCGAGGAGGCCAAGTGGCGCCTGCTCTTCGAGGTCGGCGAGGTCTACGGCATCGACGACCCCGCCGGCGGCCTGGCCGGCACGACGGTGCTGACCCGCTACGGGAGCGATCTCGCCGTGATCAGCATGGTGCTGGTGGCGTCCCGGTACGGCCGCATGGGGCTCGGACGCCGGCTCATGCTCCACGCCCTCCAGCAGGCCGGCGGCGCGACGGTCTTCCTCACCGCGACGCGGTACGGCAAGGGGCTGTACGAGAGGCTGGGCTTCGAGACGGTCGGCACGGTCGTCACGCATACCGGGCACCTCACACTCGATCCCGAGGACGTCAAGCACGAGGGGGTCCGCCCGGCGCACGAAGGAGACCTGGAGGCGGTCATCGCCCTGGACGCCCGCGCGTCGGGCGCGCCCCGCACGCGGCTCGTCACCCGGCTGTTCACCTTCGCCGACCAGACCCGCGTCGTCGAGCACGGCGGGGCCATAGCCGGGTTCGGCGCGGCATGGCGCAACCTGGACAGCGTCGCCGTCGGGCCCGTGGTCGGCGAGAGCACGGCCGTCGCCCGGGCGCTGATCGCCGAACTGGTGAGCGGCCTGCACGGGCCGGTCCGTCTGGACATCGACGCCCGGCACGCCGAACTGACGGCCTGGACGGCCGGGCGCGGGCTCACCCGGGCCTTCGACACGGCCCTGATGGTGCGCGGAGGCCCCCTCCCCGGCGACCTCGACCTCCTGTTCGCCCCCGCCATGCTCGCGCTGGGCTGAGAAGGCTCCCGGGAGCAGGCGGCCCACTTCGCTGGCCGCCGTGGGAAAGTGGACCGAGCTTCCGGCCGAACGAGGTGACAGGTGGACATGCCACGCGCATCACATCCACGGCGCGCCCACGGCTCCCAGCGCTCTGAGAGTGAGGTCATCGCCTCGTTCGCGACCTGGCCCAGCGCTACGGGCCCGCTCTACCGCAGGCTGGCCGACGGCATCCGCAAGGCCATCCAGAGCGGCGCGCTGCTCCCCGGCCAGCGCATCCCCTCCGAACGGCAGCTCGCCGGGGTCCTGCGGGTCAGCCGCACCACCGTCGTCGCCGCGTACGAGGCCCTGCGCGAGGCGGAGCTCGTCGAGAGCCGCAGGGGGAGCGGCACCCGCGTCGCCGAGAACGCCCTGACGCGCCCGCCGATCTCGGACGGGCGCGTGCCCGGAGGCACCGGCGCCCTGATGTACCAGCACCTCATCGACGGGCCGGGCGAGCTGATCACGGTGGCGAGCTCGTCGCAGGGCGCCGTCCCCGAGCTGGTCACGGCCTTACGTGACCTCGCGGGCGCCGATCTTGAGACGGCCTTCGACGAGCCCGGCTACCACCCCGCCGGGCTTCCCGAGCTGCGCCGGGCCATCGCGGCGCACCTGACCGGCACGGGGCTCCCCACCACCCCCGGCCAGATCCTCGTCACGACGGGGGCGCACCAGGCCCTCGTGCTGGTCTCCGAGCTCTTCCTAGGGCCGGGCGGCACCGCCCTGGCCGAGTCGCCCGGCTGGCCCGGCTGCCTCGACGTGTTCCGGGCGCGCGGCACCCGCATCGTCACCGTGCCCCTGGACGACGAGGGCGCCGACGCCCGCGCCATGGCGGGCGTCCTCGCCTCCGGCAGGCCCGACCTGATCTACCTGATGCCCACGTTCCACAACCCGACCGGCGTCCTGATGTCGGCGGCCCGGCGGCGCAGGATCGGCGAGCTCGCCGCCCGGTACGACGTGCCGGTCCTGGAGGACAACGCCTATCTCGCCGACGCCCCCGGCCTGCTCGCCGCGTACGCGCCGCGCGGGGCGAAGGTCCTCTCCGCGGGTTCCCTGACGAAGGTGGTCTGGGCCGGGCTGCGGATCGGATGGGTGCGGGGCCCGGCGGAGCTCGTCGAGAGGCTGGCACGCCGCAAGGCCCTCGCCGACCTCGGCAGCCCGGTCATCGACCAGATGCTCGCGGCGCGGCTCATCCCCGGACTGCCCAGGATCCAGGCCGCCCGCGCGCCCGCACGCGAGCAGCGGCTCGGTCATATCGAGAAGCTGCTCCGCGAGCGGCTGCCGGCCTGGCGATGGCGCCGGCCCGACGGCGGCAGCGGGCTGTGGATCGAGCTGCCCGGGGTCGACGCCACCGAGTTCTCGCACGTGGCGCTCAGGCACGGCGTCGAGGTGGTGCCGGGCTCGACGACGGACCCCACCGGCGCTCACGACCGGTTCATCCGCCTGGCCTTCACGTTGGACCCGGCCGTGCTCGACCGTCTGGTAGATCGGCTGGCAGGCGCGTGGTCGGAGTTCGAGAGATAGGAGGGGCGGCGCGGGACGCCCGCCGGGGACGCAGGCCGAGGAGCAGGCCGCCGATGACCAGCGCGGCGCCGAGGAGATCAGGGACGCCGGGATGCCCGGTTTCGAGGATCACGCTGGAGACGATCGCCCCGATCGGCAGGAAGCCGGAGAACAGCCCCGCGCGTTCGGGACCGAGCCGGGGCAGCGCGTCGTACCAGCAGAAGAACGCGAAGGCCGTCACCACGAGCGCGAGGTAGACCATCGCCGCCGCCTCGGCGACCGTCGGCGGCCGGACCGCCGCGCGTCCGTCCGCCACGAGCCCGGCGACCGCCAGGAGCGGGACGGCCGCGGCGGTCGCGTACGCCGACACGCGGATCGCGCCGAGCCGCGGCAGCAGGGGGACGGCCAGAAGCGAGAACCCGACCTCGCACGCGAGCGCGCCGAGCGCGAGCAGCACCCCGGGAAGCGTGGCGTGGCCGAGGCCCGTGGCGACCGCGGCGCCGCCCGCGACCACCGCGGCGGCCACGACGATGTGCGGGGTCGGCCGCCGCCTTTCCATGAGCGGCCCGGCCAGGGCGAGGACGATGGGCACGGTGGCCACGATCGTGCCGACCGTCGCCGGGTCGGCGTACCGGGTGGACTCGATGACGAAGATGTTGAACGCGGCGAGCCCGACGACGGCGAGGAGCACGACCAGCACGATCTCCCGGGCGTTCAGGCGCAGATGTGGGAGCCGGCGTGCCCGCATGACCAGAAGGAGCGGGATCGCGCCCGCCGCGTACCGCAGGGCCTGCCCGCCGTAGATCGGATAGTCGTGCAGCGCCGGGGACACCGCCGTCAGCGTCCCGACGCAGAACATCGCCGTCGCCGCCCCCACCGCCCCCCGCCACCGGCCACGGACACCGCCGCCCACGCCTCCCAGTTGGTCGCCGTCCGCGTTGGTACGGGCGCGGTGGCTCGTCATACGGTCGCCGTCCGCGTCCGTACGGGCGCGGTCGCCCGTCATGCGGTCGCCGCCCCGGCGGGCACAGTGGTCACCGGCATGTCGACCTCCCCGTGAAGCCCCAGTGGCTTGTCCGCTCGCCATGCTGGCAGGGCGCCCGGCCGTCAGACAGGGCCAATCAGGGCCGAAGCGGACCCGGGAGAAGGCCTTTCACCTATGGGCCGTGTCACTCCCGGAGACCGGAGCAACCCCCCGGTAACGTGTTTTGTCATCCTCGGCGGAGATCGACACAGGCGCCGTACGGTCGAGTCGGCACGATCTACCCGTGTGGTCTGGTGGAATAGCGTGTTGTGAGTGGTCAGGCCTACCGTCTGGTGCGGCGGGGAAGCACGGGGCAGGCGATGCCTCCTGCTCTCGACGAGCACCAACGCGCGGTCGTGCGCCACGAGGGCGGCCCGTTGCTCGTGCTCGCGGGCCCCGGCACCGGCAAGACCACCACGATCGTCGAGAGCGTCGTCGATCGCGTCGAGCGGCGCGGAGCGGACCCCGAGCGGGTGCTGGTGCTCACGTTCAGCCGCAAGGCCGCCGAAGAGCTGCGCGAGCGTATCACCGGCCGTATGCGCCGCACCACGCGAACGCCGCTCGCGCTCACGTTCCACAGCTACGCCTACGCCTTGTTGCGCCGTGAGGCCGTGCTCGCGGGCGCCGCGCCGCCGCGCCTGCTGACCGGCCCCGAGCAGCTCCTGGAGATCCGCCGCCTGCTCCACGGCGAGCTGGAGGACGGCGCCAGGCAGTGGCCTTCCAGCATGCGCGAGGCGCTGAAGACGCGCGGCTTCGCCGAGGAGCTGCGCGACTTCCTGGCGCGCGGCGCCGAGCGCGGTCTCGACGGCGAGGACCTCGTCGTTCTGGGCCGCGAGCACGGACGTGCCGACTGGGTCGCCGCGGGCCGCTTCGCCTACCGCTACGCCGACCGGTTCGACCTCGATCCGAGCCCCGCGCTCGACTACGCCGAGCTGATCCGCGCCGCCGCCGCACTGCTGACCGACGTCGAGGTTCGGCAGCGCGAGCGGGCCGCCTACGACGTCGTGTTCGTCGACGAGTACCAGGACACCGACCCCGCGCAGGAGTTCCTGCTCCAGCAGCTCGCGGGGGACGGCCGCGACCTGGTGGCCGTCGGCGACCCCGACCAGTCGATCTACGGCTTCCGCGGCGCCGACGTGCGCGGCATCCTGAGTTTCCCCGAGCGGTTCCGCACGCTGGAGGGCCAGGAGGCGTCCGTCGTCGCGCTCCGGGTGTGCCGCCGCAGCGGCCCCGACCTCCTGACCGCCTCCCGGCGCGTCGCCGCCCGCCTGCCCGTGCCACCGGGCGCGGGCCGCACCCGTGGCGACCACCGTGACCTGCTTCCCGTGGAGGGCGCCGACGCGGGCCAGGTCCGGGTCCTGCTCGCCGACAGCGAGACGCAGGAGGCGGCCGTCGTCGCCGACACGCTGCGCCGGGCGCACCTGCTCGAAGGGGTTCCCTGGTCACGCATGGCGGTGCTGGTGCGATCGGCCGGCCGCCAGGTGCCCATGCTGCGACGCGCCCTGCTCACCGCGGGCGTGCCGGTCGTGGTGGCGGGCGACGAGGTGCCCCTCATCCAGGAGCCCGGCGTGCGGCAGCTCGTCACCCTGCTGCGCGTGGCGCTCCACCCGGCCACGCTCGACGTCGCCACCGCCGAGGAGCTGCTCACCGGCCCGCTGGGCGGCACCGACGCGATAGGCGTGCGCCGCCTGCGCCGCGCGCTGCGCGTCGCCGAGCTGGCGGCGGCGGCGCTTCCGGCGGCCCCGATGCCGCTGCCCCCGCGCTCGTCCGACGAGCTGCTGGTCGCGGCCGTACGCGACGCCCGCGAGCTCATCCCGATCGAGCCGCACGTGGGCGCCGGCGCCGGGCGCGTCGCCGCCCTGGTCACCGCCGCCGGCGAGGCCGTGAGCCGGGGCGACACCGCCGAGGAGGCACTGTGGGCGATCTGGCAGGCCTCCGGCCTGGCCGAGCGCTGGACCGAAGCGAGCCTCGCGGGCGGGGCCAAGGGGGCCCAGGCCGACCGTGACCTCGACGCGGTGGTGGCGCTGTTCGACTACGCCGCGCGCTTCGTCGACCGCCTTCCCCACGCAGGGCCCGAGGTCTTCCTCGATGACCTGATGTCGCAGGAGATCCCCGGCGACTCGCTGGCCGAGCACGCGCCCGACGGCGACGCCGTGCGCATCCTCACCGCCCACCGCTCCAAGGGTCTTGAGTGGGACGTCGTGGTGGTCGCGGGCGTGCAGGAAGGCGTCTGGCCCGACCTGCGGCTGCGCGGGTCGCTGCTGGGTGTCGAGGAGCTGGTCGAGCTCTCGGAGGGTTCCGTGCTCGACGGGGCCGACGCGGCCGGAGCCGCCCTGGCCTCCAAGCTGCTCGCCGAGGAGCGCCGCCTGTTCTACGTGGCCGCCACGCGCGCGCGCCGCCGCCTGGTGGTGACCGCGGTCGGCGGCGAGGACACCGACGAGCGGCCGTCCCGCTTTCTGTCCGAGCTGCTCCCAGGGGCCGTCGAGGAGGCCGCGGTCGACGACCGCGCACGCTGGCTGAGCATGTCCGCCCTGGTCGCCGACCTGCGATCGGCCGTGTGCGACCCCACGAGGCCCGAGCCGATGCGCACGGCCGCCGCCGGGCACCTGGCGAGGCTGGCCCGTGCCGGCGTCCCCGGAGCCCACCCCGGCGAGTGGTACGCGCTCACGCCGATCTCCGACGACCGCCCGCTGAGCTGGCCCGAGAACATCGTCCGAGTCTCGCCTTCTGCGGTCGAGAGCTTCACCAAGTGCGGGCTGCGCTGGCTGCTGGAGACGGCCGTCGGCGCCTCGGGCACCGACATGTCCCGCAGCCTCGGCAGCGTCATCCACGCCATCGCGGTCCTGGCCGTGGCCGGGCAGGCGGGTGACACGCTCGGCAAGCGGCTCGACGAGATCTGGGACGAGCTCGACTTCGGCGGCGTCTGGTTCAACCGCAAGCAGCGCAAGGTGGCCGAGCAGATGGTCGCCCGGTTCCTCACCTGGCACGAGGAGAACCCCAGGGAGCTCGTCGCGGTCGAGGAGGCGTTCACGGCCGTTCTGTCCGACGGCGTGCAGATCCGTGGCCGCGTCGACCGCGTGGAGCGCGACGGCGAGGGCAGGGCCGTGATCATCGACCTCAAGACCGGCACCGCCAAGCCGCCGGACGCCGAGCTCGACCGCCACCCCCAGCTCGGGGTCTACCAGCTCGCCACCCTCCTCGGGGCCTTCGAGCGGCACGGCATGACCGAGCCGGGCGGAGCCTCGCTCGTCCAGGTCGGCAAGGCGGCCGGCAAGGAGGCCAAGGTCGCCAAGGAGCAGCGGCAGGGCGCCCTCGGCGAGGATCCCGAGCCCGAGTGGGCGCGCGAGCTGGTGGAGACCGTGGCCACCGGCATGGCCGCCGGGGTGTTCACCGCCAAGGTGAACGACGGCTGCCGCACCTGCGCGGCCAAGGTGAGCTGCCCCGTGAACGACAGCGGGGGCCAGGTTTGCTAGGGCCGTCCACGCCGGGCCCGGGTGCCGGCTCCGCCACGGAGACGACCCGCCCGGCCCTGATCGGGCCGATGGAACTGGCCGAGAAGCTCGGCATCGCGCCGCCCACCCCCGAGCAGGCCGCCGTCATCGAGGCGCCGAGGGAGCCGATGGTGGTGGTCGCCGGCGCGGGTTCCGGCAAGAGCGAGACCATGGCCGGGCGGGTCGTCTGGCTGGTCGCCAACGGCTTGGTCCGGCCCGAGCGCGTCCTCGGCCTGACCTTCACCCGCAAGGCCGCCGCCGAGCTGGCCGCCCGGGTGCGCAAGCGGCTCACCCGGCTCGCCGAGGTCGGGCTCGCCCCGCCCGAGCTGCTGGACGCCGAGCCCACGGTGTCCACCTACCACGCGTACGCCGCGCGGCTGGTCACCGACCACGCCCTCCGCGAGGCGCTTGAGCCGACCATGCGGCTGGTGAGCCCCGCCATCTCGTGGCAGATGGCGGCCCGCGTGGTGGGCCGGTACGACGGCCCGATGGACCGCGTCGATCTCGCCCCGCCCTCCGTCACGGCGGCCGTGCTCGACCTCGCCGGCGAGCTGTCGGAGCACCTGCGCACGCCCGACGAGGTGCGCGAGGTCGGCCACTGGCTCGACGAGCGACTCGCCCAGCTTGGCGGCAGGCCGACGCTCGCGCAGCGCCGACCGGTGCGCACTCAGGACGTCCGTGAGCAGTTCCTGCCGATGGTCGACGCGTACAACCGGCTCAAGCGCAGCCGCGAGGTCATCGACTACGGCGACCAGATGGCGCTCGCCGCCCGCATCGCCGACCGGCACCCCGAGGTCGGCATGATCGAGCGCGGCAGGTTCTCTGTGGTGCTCCTCGACGAGTACCAGGACACCAGCCACGCCCAGCTCGTCCTGCTGCGCGCGCTGTTCGGCGGCGGCCACCCGGTGACCGCCGTGGGCGACCCCTGCCAGTCGATCTACGGCTGGCGCGGCGCCTCGTCCGGCAACCTCAAGCGGTTCGTCCACGACTTCCCCACCACGGCAGGCGAGCCCGCCCCCGTGAGCCGGCTCTCGGTCAGCTTCCGCAACGGCGAAAGGGTGCTCGACGTCGCGGCCCGGGTGCAGGTCCCCCTCCGCGAGGAGGCGCGGGAGGTGCCCGTGCTGGTGCCGGGCGTGAACCGCGTCGGGCGCGGAAGGGTCGTGTGCGCGTTCCACCAGACCGCCGAGGACGAGGCCGCCTGGATCGCCGACGGCGTGGTCCGCATGCTCGGCAGGGAGATCGCGCCCGACGGCCTGCCGTGGGGCGAGGGCGAGCGCGACAAGCTCCGCGAGAAGGTCAAACCGGGCGGCGCCTGGGGCGGCGCGATGGCCCTGCAACCGCAGGACGTCGCCATCCTGGCGCGCAAGCGCGCGCAGTTCCCCGCGCTCCGGCGGGCCCTTGAGGCGCGCGACATCCCGGTCGAGGTGGTCGGCCTGGGCGGCCTGCTGACCGTCCCCGAGGTCGCCGACCTCGTCGCGACGCTGCGCGTGCTGTACGAGCCGACCGCCGGCGACGCGCTCGTACGGCTGCTCGCCGGGCCGCGCTGGCGCATCGGGCCGGCCGACCTGAAGGTGCTCGGCGAGCTGGCCAGGGAGCTGACCATCGCGAACCGGGGCCGCCCGGGCGCGGACGACCCGCTGGAGCAGGTCGTCGCCGACATGGCCGAGGAGCGCGGCAGCCTGGTCGACGCGCTGGACGAGCTGCCCGACCGGCCCGAGTGGCTGGAGCCGTTCTCGCCGCTGGCCCGCGCGCGCCTGCCGCGCCTGGCCCAGGAGCTGCGCGTCCTTCGATCGCACACCGGTCAGCCGCTGCCCGACCTGATCGCCGAGGTCGAACGGCGGCTCGGCCTGGACGTCGAGGTCGCGGCCAGGGGCGGAGGGCCGCTCACCGCCCGCGCCGACCTGGACGCCTTCCTCGACGCCGCGTCGCGGTTCGCCGGCGACGCCGAGGATCCCACGCTGGGCGCCTTCCTCGCCTATCTCAAGGCGGCGGAGTCGGAGGAGTTCGGCCTGGAAGCCGGGCGGGTCGGCGAGACCAACAGCGTCAAGCTGATGACCGTGCACGCCTCCAAGGGGCTGGAGTGGCCGGTCGTGATCGTGCCGGGGCTCTCGCAGCTCACCACCCAGAAGGGCGCCCTGGCCAAGGGCAGCGTCTTCCCCGCCACACCCGTGACCAACTCCCGTTGGACCGAGAACCCCCGCAAGCTGCCGTACGTCCTGCGGGGCGACAGGGCCGACCTTCCGGTGCTGAACGGGCTGGAGAAGGACGACCTGGCGGAGTTCGACGAGCGCTGCCGCGAGCGCGACCTCATGGAGGAGCGCCGCCTCGCGTACGTCGCCGTCACGCGGGCCCACTACCTGCTGATCGCCTCCGGCTACCGGTGGGGGTCGGCCGCCCGGCCGCTCGACCCGTCCGACTTCCTGCGGGAGATCCGCGAGGCGTCCGGTCAGGTGGCCTACTGGGCTCCGGAGATCGAGGACGACGCCGTGAACCCCCTGCTGGCCGAGCCCCCGGCGGAGCAGTGGCCGGTCACCCCGGAAGGCGAGCGGTACGACGCCATCCGGAGCGGCGCCGACATGGTCATGAACGCCATCAACGGCGTGACCCCTCTCCCGAGTCCCGGCTCTTTTGCACCCGCCTCCGCGACGAGTCCCGGCACCCCGTCCGGCTCGGAGGACCCCGCGAGTTCTGTGAGTTCCGTGGGCTCCGCGAGTTCGATGAAGGAGTGGGAGCAGGAGCGTGTCCGGGCCTGGGCTCGGGACACGGAGCTGCTGCTGAAGGAGCGCGACCAGTCCAGACGGCGTGGCGGGGCCGTCGTGGAGCTGCCCGCCCACCTGACCGTCTCGTCGCTGGTGACCCTGGCGGACGACCCGGCCGCGCTCGCGCGGCAGATCCGCCGCCCGCTGCCCCACAAGCCCGCGCCGCTCGCCCGCAGGGGTACGGCCTTCCACCGCTGGCTGGAGGGGCGGTGGGGTCAGCAGCGCCTGATCGACGACTTCGAGCTGCCCGGCGCCTCCGACGACCTTTCGGGGGTGGACGTCCAGCTCGCCGAGCTGCGGACCCGGTTCGAGGAGAGCCCGTGGGCGGCCCTGGAACCGGTCGACCTGGAGGTCCCCTTCGAGACCATGATCGCCGACCGGCTCGTCCGGGGGCGCATGGACGCGGTCTTCGCCGACGGTGACGGCTACGTGGTGGTCGACTGGAAGACGGGGGAGCGCCCGCGCGGGCAGGCGGCCAGGGCCTCGGCCGTCCAGCTCGCGGCCTACCGGCTGGCCTGGTCCCACCTCGCTGGGGTCCCGCTCTCGAAGGTCGGCGCCGCCTTCCACTACGTCCGCGCCAACGAGACCGTACGGCCCGTCGACCTCCTCGACGCGAGGGGCCTCGTCCGCCTCATCGAGTCGGTCCCCGAGGACAGATAAGACCCTCGCCCCGCCTCGGGCATTTCCAAGGGGGCCCACCGACCTTACTGAATCACTGCCTGGCCAGCGCGGTTACCGCGCGGCCGCACGCGAATGGCGATGAAGCCAGGCAGTCTCCTGGTCGCGCGTACGGCGGGCCAGAGATAGCGTTCTGAAGCCTCGCGGGTTACAGTTATTTCAGATATGGTCTTGGCGGTGGAGGTGACCGACCGTGCCCCGCACAGGTGTTCTGGCCAGCGCTACGCGTGTCGAAGCAGGTAGCGGCGACCGTGAGCTATTTGCTGATCTTGAGACTGCCGCTGCCGCACTGCATGCCCAACTGGTCCTTCGCAGGCCCGACGGCCGTGACATTGTGCTGCCCGAATCACTTGTGAATCTCGTGGTGGCTGCGGCTCACGACCTTGCGAAGGGCAACGCAGTCTTCGCCCTTCCGGTCGAGGCCCGTCTGACCCCGAACGAGGTCTCCCAGTTGCTCGGTCTGTCGCGTCCCTTCGTCACGCGGTTGCTGGAGGAAGGGGAGATTCCCTCCCAGCGTTTGCCAGGCAGCAGTCACCGCCTGGTCCGACTGGCGGACGTCTTGGAGTTCCAGGAGCGTCGCGAGCACCGCGCCGAAGGCCGACGCAGGATCATGGAAGTCGCCGAAGAGGCGGATCTTCCCTACTGATCTCCCGAGGGGTACCGGTCGATGGCCCGGGTCTTCGTCGATACCAATGTCCTGTTCCCATTCTCACTAATGGATCTGATGCTGGCTCTGACTGAGGACGCGGTGCATGCCTTGGTCTGGAGCGATCATCTGCTCGACGAGTGGGAGCGTGTGATCGTGCGCGAGCGAGGGCGCTCGGCCCCGGCGGCGGCGCGCATCAGTGCGGCCATCCGGGAGTTCTTTGCCGATACCCGCGTTTCCGAAGACGACTACAAGCACTTGCTCGACCGAATCGACGGCCCCGACCCCGACGACTGTCACCATATGGCCGCTGCAATTGCTGGTCGTGCACAGATTTTGGTTACCTGGAACCTCTCCGACTTCCCTGCGTCGACTCTGAGTTGCTATGGACTCACCGTGGTCGATCCCGATACCTACCTATGTGCGCTCCTGGCCCAGAACCTTCGTGAGGTGATGGGCGTTCTGGCCAGGATGTCGGCCGGGAAACGTCGCCCGCCCATGTCTGTGCTGGACATCACTAGCGCGCTGGACCGGGCAGGTGTCCCAGGCTTTGCCCAACGGATACGCAGCAGTCTTTCAGTCCAACCGGGTGAACCCTGACAACAGTACGGATAGCACGCTCAGCGGCGGCGCCACGACGTCGAGCCGCGGCTTCCAGGCCCGCGCCGTCCTGCGGGCCGGGCTCACCCCGGGCGCGGCCGCCAAGCCCAGTGGTGGGTCAGCCGGTTATGGCGATCCTCGCGCGCAGTTTCGGGTGCTTCATGTGGTGCCTACGGAAATGCGGGCGCTTGTGTTTGTGGGGCTTTCCGTACCCGTGGTGATGACCCGGTCGGTGTGCGGACCAGGATCTGTGGGTGCTGTGGTGGCCTCCGTGACCGCCTTCACTGAACACTCCGTGGAGGGTATGGAGTGTCTGGACGGTCACCAGGCGGCCGTGCTCCCGGCGATGGTGCCTGCGGTCCCATTCCCGGCATTGCTGATCGCGAGCCTTGGCGTTCCTCGGCTTCTCGTCGCACTTCTTCTCCTCACCCTTCGCCGGCGCGGAGCCACCTGGGACGGCCGTCGGGGTCGGGGTCGGTGTCGGGGTCGGTGTGGGCGTTGGTGTTGGTGTTGGTGTCGGTGTCGGGGTGGGGGTGGGGGTGGGGGTCGGGGTGGGGGTGGGGGTCGGAGTGGGTGGGATGGGGCCGGTGACGATGATCTGGGTCAACGGCGCTGAGATGCTGGAATTCAGCTGTGCCGAGCCCGAATAGGTGGCGACGATCTGGTGTGGCCCGAGCGGAAGATTCGAGACCGTCAGGCTCGCGTGGCCTTTCACGTCCAGTGGGGCCGAGCCGATGCTCATTCCGCCGGAGGTGAAGCTGACCGTGCCCGTGGGGACCAACCCCGCCGCGGAGGTCACCGTCGCGGTGAAGGTGACCGGAGTTCCGACCTGAGCCGTGGGTGACGACGAGGTCACCGTCGTGGTGGTCCTCCTGTCAGGAGGGATCAGGCAGTCGGAACGCGTGACGGTGTCCGAATCCAGGGTGACCGCGCCGTTGCGAGCGAGCAGGCGACCGTTCACGGTCACGCCGGTGGTCACGGTGATGGACGCGAGTGCCAGGATGCTCCCGACGAAGCTGGAACTCGTTCCCAGGGTCGCCGAACTGCCCACCTGCCAGAACACGTTGCACGCCTGGGCGCCCCCGATGAGTGTCACCGTGCTGGCGGACGCGGTGATGAGGGTGGACGCGGCCTGGAAGATGAAGACCGCGTTCGGGTCGCCTTGGGCGTTGAGGGTCAGGTTCCCCGTGATCCCCAGGGTGCCGGCCGCCGAGGTGTAGACACCTGGCGTCAAGGTGGTGCCGCCCAGTTCTGTGGGCACGGTGGTGACGGGGGTCCGGCCTGCGGCGTCGTTGTAGGCGGTGGTCAGGTCGACCTGGGCCTGTACAGCGGCGGCGTCGGCCGCGTGGATGGTCCCGATCACGGTGCCGGGCGGGAAGCCGGTCACCGCCGAACCAGGGCTCACTCCCAGGTCCCCGGTGACGACGGTGGGGCCGGTGTTGGTGACCGTGGACCCGGCGAGGACCGCGTAGCTGGTGGCTGTGCCGAGCCCCACCGGAGCCTGCGCGGCCCCAGCGGTGTGTGGCGTCGTCACCACGACTCCCATGGCCACAATGGCCGTGAGAGTCGCGGCCAGCCAGGAACGGGCGGTTTTTCGCGGCACGACGCGACGGCGACCGAGATATATCATCAAGCTGTCCTCTGCTCTTGGTATTGCTCCGTCCAGGCGCATGGCGAATCGGGGTGCGCCATTGTTTGCGAGCCTACTTATTCAGGTCGTCGTGCTTATAGTCCGACATGCGGGAGATCTAAATCCGACGGCTATTTCCCGTTATAAAAGGAAATGCCGTCACCGCTCCCGTTAGGTGGGACGGTCGCGATCGCCGCCGCCGCCGCCGCGACGGCGGTGTGGTGGTGGCCCGATCTCAGGCGTGAGGACGGCAGTCCCCGAGGCTGAGGTCGTCCCAGGCCAGCAGGCGGAGCCAGCGGAGGATTTCCGAGACCTGCTGCACGGGGAACTGGAACTCCGGCATGTCCCCCGCAGGAGTGATCATGATCGCGGTTCCCCAGAGTCTCGTGCGTACGGTGACCTTCGCCCGCCCCCTCGCGTCGGCGCCATAGACGATCATCTCCGTGGGGTTGTACGCACGCTGCGGTGGGACCGTTTCGGTGCCGATCACGAGCCGCATCCTTTTGAAGATGTGGCACCGGATGCCTTCGGAGGTCAGATGGCGGTGCAGGATGGCGAGCAGGTCGGCGTCCTCGTTCGCCCTGCTCTCGGAGACGGTCTCATCTGGCTTCATCGGACCGTCTCGCGATTTACCGCGTTGAAGGTGGTTTTGGCATCATGGGCGGCTTGTACGAATCTTCTCGGGTGAGTAATCCTATGGGGGATGATTTCCTGTGGCATGGGGGCCACCTTTTCGTTGACAGTTTCGATTGGCCTTTCCAAGGTTGCCGCTCAACCTCTACTCTGCGTAAGGGAATGGTGACAACAGCGTAGTGATTCCGTTGTTGTGTGCCATCGCATCCAGTTGCATTCCGTTGCGTGGAGGTCAGGTGCCGCGACAACCGACGACCAACCCGGAGACCTCGCCGGCAGCCCGTTTCGGGTTCGAGCTGCGAAGACTCCGTCAGGAAGTGCAAGTCACCCAGTCCGAGCTAGGGCGAAGGATCGGTTACACCGGAGCGGCGATGGGGGCCATCGAAAGGGGGCTACGCCTGCCCCAGCAACGAGGGTTCGTCGAGCAGTGTGACGCGGCCCTAGGAGTTAATGGGGCATTGCTCCAGGTATGGGAACTATGCCGATCCGACGGAAACCAGCGCTGGTTCTACCCATGGCTGGAGGCCGAGCAACAGGCGCTGACACTGCGTGCATGGCAGCCGACCCTGGTACTGGGCCTCCTCCAGACGGCCGACTATGCAAGGGCGGTCTTCCGTGGGGAACCAGGGATCCGATCCGACAAGATCGATAAGGGTGTGGAAGCTCGGCTTGAGCGACAAACCCTCTTCGACCGCAAGGACCCCCCTATGCTGTGGGCCGTACTGGACGAGGGAGTTCTCCAGCGGCCTATAGGCGGTTCCGCCGTCATGAAAGGGCAGTTAAATCATCTCTTGACCATGGCGGAGCATCCGTGTATCACGATTCAGATAGTCCCGGTGATGGCGGGTTGCACGGCAGGATTGCTGGGAGGTTTCTTCCTCGCGCAGTTGCGAGACGGTCGTGAAGTTGTCTACCTCGAATCCGCTGGTAAGGGGCACGTGACCGCTCAAACCAAAGAAGTACGAGACATCCAAGTACGGTACGAGGCGGTGCGAGCGAGCGCGCTCCCACATGACGGATCACTTAATCGGATCAAGGAGTGGGTGGAGAAATGGACGACCTGACCAATGCGAGGTGGATCAAGTCCTCACACTCAGGTGGCAACGGCGGTGAGTGTGTGGAGTTGGCTTCGCTGGGCGGCGAGGGTATGGCGGTACGGGACAGCAAGCGTCCGTACGGGCCGGTGTTGCGGGTCACCGCCGCTGAGTGGGACGTGTTCCGTGCGGGTGTGAAGAACGGCGTGTTCGGCGGCCTGTCTGTCTGAACCTGGGTGAGCGAAGGGCCCGCGCCTCCCGGTGCGGGCCTTTCTGCACGATGCCGACCCGAAGCTTGTCGGCGTACCGCACCCGTTGCTCACGGGGCTGCCTAACACCTCGCCCATACTGTGATTGAAGTCCAGTCTGGTATCCCTAACCGCACCACGTCGGTGGAGGCTGTGTAATGAGTCGCTATCACCCCCGCTACTACGCGGTTAACGATCACCCGGTGAAGCTTGAGGAGCTGCCGACCGGCGAGCTGGTGGCGCATGTGGTCGACTTGGCAACCGGCACGCTGGTTCGCGACATGAGCTACCTGTCGCGTATCTCCGATCACGGCATCGGTAAGGACATCGACTCGATCACCGGGGTCGAGTTCGAGGCTCGCAGGGTTGCGCTGTGGCAGGCCGCGTCTGACCGGCGGCACAACACGCCGATCGTGTGGGAGCGCACCGGCGACGCCCAGTTCCCTTATCGAGCCGAACTGGACCACAGCACTCTGATCATCCGGGTGAACGACTTCCCGGCCGAACCTCTCTACACCCTGCTGATCGAGGAGATCGAGGTCGAGGATCTTGAGGACTGGCCGAAGGCGTGGGTGCGGTCCAAACACCCGCTGGCCCCGCTGGGGGAGAAGCACAGGCCAGACGGCCGGTGATGGTGGTCCGTCGCCGGCGGCGCCCGGCGTTGGCATGATCGGTTGTTCGACCCACCCGGCACCCGTGTGGGTGGTGAGCCGGTGCTTCCCACCGAGCTGGTGACTTCCCGGAAGGCGTGGAGTTCCGCCTTTCCCGTCGCTGAATCGGATCAAGGTGTGGGTGGAGAACTGGACGACCTGACCAACGCGGCGGTGGTGGCCGTACGCGTCTCTACACACCGCTATGAGGCGAGATCGCTGGCTACGGTTGGAGTATTAGCCGGCTATGGCGTAAACCAGGGCGGCGACGGCGCCGGCGAAAATGGGGGTTATCAGCCACGCGATCAGGAAGTCGCGCAGGGTTTTGCCGCTGAGGCGGCTGAGGTTGGGGCCCGCTGATCCGGCTATCGCGCCGGTGGAGACGTGGGTGGTGGACATGGGCAGGCCGTAGCCGGCGCCGAGGCCGACCAGGGTTGCCGTGGTGAGGTTGGCGAGGAAGCCTTCCCGGTGGTTCATCTTCACCACGCCCTGGCCCAGCCGCTCGGCCACCCGCATGCCGCCGACCAGGGAGCCGACGGCCATGGAAAGGGCGACGACGAGCATGATCTGCCACGTCGTCATCCCGGCGGGGACAAGGGCGAACGCGCCGATCGCCACCATCTTCGGGGTGTCGTTGAGGCCGCGGGCGAAGCCGGTGGCACCGCTGGTCAGCCAGTGTGCCGCCGTCAGAACCTGGTGGGTGGTCGCCTCCCTGGCGGCTACGGCGGGCTCGGTGGACTGGAGCAGCGCCGCACCCCCATCAGGCGTTACGGGGGCCGGAGCGGGGGCGGCGGTCCCACCGGTGTTCTTCACCCGGCCGAACAGGAGCGCCAGGATCAGGGTGACGGCGTACGCCACGGCGATGCTGATCAGCAGGGGCGCGATCAGTCGTTCAGGGATGGATCTCCAGGCGATGGAGTCCGAGGCGAACAGCAGGCCCGCGCCGATGAGTCCGCCGAGCAGGGCATGAGTGGTGGAGACCGGCAGTCGCAACACGGTGGCCAGGCCGACCCAGCCGGCCGCGCCGGTCAGGACGGCCATGGCGAAGGCGCTGGTCGGTTCGGCGGTGACGACTCCGGAGGAGAACAGCGCGGTCATCTTCGAGGCGAGGGCGAGCGAGCACAGGCACCCGGCCAGCGTGGTGACGGTTCCCCACAGGATGGCGGTCCGGTACCGGGTCACCCCGGCCCCGGCCAGGGTCGCGACGCCTTTGGGCACGTCGTTGCTGCCGTTGACCGCGGCCAGCGCCGCGACCAGTAAGAAGACCAGGACGGAGGTCAATGACATGCGGGCGTCTCCTGTTCACTGCCGGCTCGCATCCGGGGCGAGGGTGAGAGGGCATGCCTCGCGGAGGCCGGGAAGCGATCTGCCCGGCCTCTGATCGGAGGCATCGGTGAGGCGGACGGACCCGGTCGCCGACCCAGGCGGTCGCGACCCAGGCGAGGCTTCAGCCGGGGAATGCTCCGGATGGGATCCGGTAGGTGGGCTGGGGATATCCCGGTTTGAACGAGGGAACGCCCGCGTGCTGGAAGGCCAGGGTCCCGGTCAAGGCTGTCACCGTGTTGACCGCCTCGGCCACGGCCTCGTCGAGTTCGGCGGGCTCACAGGCGACTCGGGCGTTGATCCGCACCTCGGCTTCGGTGAACCGCGTCCCCGCGGCGCGGTCCACGGTCGGCTCTCCGCCGCTGGTGGTCACGCTCATCTTGGTCAGGACGGCAGCGGACTCCAGGCTGATCTTCACGTGGCCGATCATCCAGCCACTTCGCGCGGCGGCGCCGGACACGTGCTCCAGCAGTGATCGGGCCCACGCGTCGGGATCGAACCCCCCTGCCGCCGTGACGGTCAGGCTCTGGTTCAGCCACGCCAGGGCGGCCTCGGCGTTGGCGTAACGGTCGTAGTCGATCTCCAGGTCGCGCCCGGCGGGCGATGGTCCCAGCCAGTGGGAGACGAACTGGTCGAGGCCGTCGCCGGATCTGGCCGAGTATCCCAGCACGGTCGCCGTGGGGTACCGGTCGCGAAGGTCCGCCAGCAGGGCGGCGGCCTCGTCCTCGCCCAGGAGGTCGACCTTGTTGAGCGCGATCACATCGGCTTCCTGCAGCTGCTTGCCGAACAGGTAGGACAGATCCGAGTCGGTATCGTCCAGCGGCAGCGTCGTTCGGAGGGTCTGTAGCCGTTCCGGCTCCACTACCACGACCAGTGGCGCGGGGGTGAAGCTGTCGCCGTAGTGGGCGCTCAGTGGCCGGATGACCGTCGCCTGCAGATCGGTGCAGCTCCCCACCGCCTCGGCGAGCAGGGTGTCGACCCCGTGCTCGTCGACCAGGCGATGCGCCACGGTGAGGAGGTCCTCGAAACGGCAGCAGAAGCATCCCCCGGTGACCTCGCCGGCCTGGGCGATGGCGGAGCGGGCCAGCTGGGTGTCGATCAGTTCGGTTCCCTGGTCGTTGGTGATGACCGCGACTCGGCTCCCTCGCGACTGGAGGAGTTTCGCGGCCGCGACGAGCGTGGTCGTCTTACCGGCTCCTAGGAATCCGCTCAAGGTCAGAAAGTTGATCAACCGACACCCGCCTCGCTTGTGGTGCTGGGGGTTCCGCGGGATATCGCGGCGCTGTGCAGCACGAGTGAGTATTCTCGGTCGCGGCAATGGTACTTTCAGGTCATTTCCGGATTTGCCGCGCTGTTCGAGGGCAAGATAACAACAACTTTGTCGGGTGGTCAAGCGGTTGACGTCCGGCAGGAAATTATCAATAATCTCCGAAGTTTGCCGATAAGGCATATTGATGGCTATAAATGTAGATGATAGAATAATCCGGCGGCAGTCGTTGTCATCTTTTGTTCGTGTGCGGCGTTCGTCCTGACGACATCAGGAGGGTGATGGAAGACCACCCAGCGGCTCTGCTAGCGAGCGGCGACGGAAGGCAGTGCGATGATCGTCGTCAGCGAGGTGAGCGCTTCGGGCACGACCCGGTAGTAAACCCAGGTCCCCCGTCGTGTCGACTCTACGAGCCCGGCGTCTCGCAGCACCCTCAGGTGATGGCTGATGGTCGGCTGGGTCAGATCGAACGCCCCGACGAGGTCGCACACGCAGGCCTCCCCGTCGAGGTGGGAGGCCACGAGCGAGAGCAGGCGCAGCCGGACCGGGTCGGCGAGTGCCTTGAAGCCCGCGGCGATCCTGGCGCTCTGCTCCTGGGTCAGGGGTTCGGCCACCCGGGAAGGACGTGGCACATCGGGCGCGACGGGCGGCAACTTCTCATCCGGCAGCAAAACGGGCTCGTCGTGCTCGGCCATGGTGATCGGCTCCTTCCCGCAGAACAACGGCACGGCCGTTTTGGCGGGCCTGTCCGGCGACAGTGACCCCAGTCTAGACAACTCCCTGTCCAGGAGGTTTCGCCATTTCGCGCACTTCGCTGACCCGCGCCGAGGCTGCCGAGCGAGCCGCGCTGCTCCAGTCGCTCTCCTATCAGGTACACCTCGATCTGAGCCAGGTCGACGCCCCGACGTTCCGGTCCAGGACCAGGATCCTGTTCACGTGCGCCAGGCCGGGGGCCTCAAGCTGGGTAGACGCCCTACCCCGGCGCGTACGCTCGGTCATGCTGAACGGACGCCCGCTGGAGTACGGCAGCGACACCGGGCGGATCCACCTTCCCGAACTGGCGGCCGTCAACGAGTTGACCGTCGACGGCGATTACGACTTCTCGACCTGCGGCCAGGGTCTGCACCGGTTCGTGGATCCGGCGGACCAGGAGGTGTACGTCTACAGCCACCTCCAAGCCGACCACGCCCCCCGGGTGTTCGCCTGCTTCGACCAGCCCGACCTCAAGGCGACCTTCGAGATCAGCGTGCGGGTGCCCGCCGCGTGGACCGTCCTGTCCAACGGCCGGCTCGACCGCCGCCACCGGTCTGGCCCTGACGTCCTGACCGAGGTGCATCGGTTCACGCCCACTCCGCCGATCAGCACCTACCTCGTGGCCGTCGCGGCCGGCCCGTGGGCCTCGTGGACGGCCGGTGGCCCGGCTTCCGTGCCGCTGGGCGTCCACTCCCGGCGCTCCCTGGCCGGACACGTCGACTCACCGGTCTTGTTCGAGCAGCTCGGCGCCGGGATCGAGTTCTTCGCCAAGGCGTTCGCGAGCCCCTACCCGTTCGCGAAACTCGACCTCTGCTTCGTTCCCGAGTTCAATTTCGGGGCGATGGAGAACGCCGGGTGCGTACTGGCCGCGGAGACGTTCGTGTTCGACCGGGCCGTCACCCGGCACGCCCACCGCCGCCGCTGCGAAATGATCTTTCATGAGCTTGCCCACCAGTGGTTCGGCAACCTCGTCACCTTCCGCTGGTGGGATGACCTGTGGCTCAACGAGGCGTTCGCCACCTGGGCCGGTATCCACGCGCAGACCCAGATCACCGAGTACGCCGAGGCATGGGCCGACTTCACGGCGGGCAAGAAGGCCATGGCCTACGCTCAGGACCAGTCGCCGTCCACGCATCCGGTGGTGGCCGACATCCCTGACCTGAGTGCGGTGGCCACCGCCTTCGACGCGCTCACCTACCACAAGGGCGCCAGCGTGCTGCGGCAGCTCGTGGCCCACCTCGGACTGGACGGCTTCCTCGCGGGGATGCGGCGCTACTTCGCCACCTACTCCTACGGCACCGCGGGCCACACCGAGATGATCAGCGTTCTGCAGGAGGCGGCCGGCGATGACCTGACCGCCTGGTCGCGCTCCTGGCTGCACTCGGCCGGACTGACCGAGATCAGGGCGGACTTCAGCCTCGACCACACCGGACGCTTCACCCGTTTCGACCTCCTTCAGGAACCGGCTGGATCGCTCAGACCGCATCGCCTCGCGGTGGGCGTCTACGCCGAGGACCGGTGTGGCGCCCTGGTGCGCGTGGCCCGTCACGAGGTCGACGTCGAAGGCGCCCGCACGAGCGTGGAGGCGCTGATCGGGCACCGGCCTGGTCTTCTGGTCCTCCCCAACGACGGTGACATGACCTACTGCCGGATAGTCCTGGACGCCCGGTCGGCCGACGAGATCATCCACCGGATAGGCCACCTGAGCGACCCCATGGCACGTTCGCTCTGCTGGACGGCGGCGTGGGAGATGGTGCGGCACCGCGAGCTGCCCCCGAGGCGGTTCCTGACGATGGTCATCTGCGGTCTTCAAGCCGAGACGCAGATCGGCGTGGTGCAGCGGCTGTTGCGCCAGGCCGCGACCTTGCTCGGCGCCTACACCGAGCAAGGCTGGGCCCGTGCCCGTGGCTGGCCCGCCCTCGTCGACCACCTGCTCGACTTGGCCACGCGCCAGGACACCGGCGCCGACCACCGGCTCGTGTCCGTCCGCGCTGTCGCGGACGCGGCTCTGACCTCCGCCCAGCTCGACGTGGTGCGTGACTGGTTTCACCGAGCCGTCCTGGCCGGACGGCCGGTGGATGAGGACCTTCGATGGCGGCTGGCCCGGGCGCTGGTCGCGCACGGGGACGCCGTCGATCCGATCATCGACGGCATGACCGGCGCGGGGGAAAGGCGCGTCGAGCGGATCAAGGCCTCGGTGCCCGCCGTGGATGCCAAACAGTGGGCGTGGAACGCCATCCTGGGCAGCGGGCGCCCGGCCCAGATCGGCGCGCTGGCGAGCGGCTTCGTCCATCCCGCCCAGCACCACCTGATCGCCTCCTTCGCCGAGCGCTACGTCCGCGACATCCCGCCGCTGCTGGTGGGTTCCGGTGACGCGGAACCGGCACGGGCCGCCGCGACCCTGATGTTCCCCACGTGGTCGGTGTCAGGACGGACGCTGGCCGAGGTCGATCGCATGCTCGGGGACGGCCGGTCGCCGCTCCTGCGAAGGCTGGTCGGCCAGGCCAGGGACGAGCTCGCCCTTTCCGTGGGCCTTGCCGCGCGGGACGCCGCCGGGGGAGCGGCCGAACCAGTCGTCCAGGTCGGTGGTGGCGAATAGCCCGAACAACTCCCGCAAGGCCCGTGCCGCGTCAGGCCCCGCGTACCAGCGCTCTCCCGCCCGCTCCACGAGGTGGTCCGAGAGCCGATCCCGGAGCGAGAACGCCTGGTGATAGACCAGCGGGTAACAGGGGTGGCCCTCCAGGTAGGCCTGTAGCCGGTTCCAGGCGACCCGTCCGTCGACGGTGATGCCGAACTCCGCCTGATAGCAGCGCAGGTATTCGGCGGACGGATCCGGGTGGCCGTCGTGGACGGCCATCTCGAAGCAGAGGCTGGTCGCCACAACGCGCCGCACGTGCTCGCGGGCGAACCGGACACGCTCGACGGCCTCGGAGTCGACCACGGCGCCCAGGTGGCGTCGTTGCCAGTCCGGCTCGTGCACGACCCGTTCCAGGGCGAAGCCGAACGCCTCGCTCAGCGCCACGGGGACGCGCCACAGGTCGGCGGGATGACGGACACCCACCGTGAAGTGCAGCGCGTGCCCGAACTCGTGCAGCAGCGTGACGTAGTGGCCGAGCGTCGTGCCCCCGGGTGTGGACACGCGCACGTCGGTCGGCGGCGCGACCGGGGAGCAGAAGGCGGATCCGGCCTTGCCGGGCCGTACAGCGTCGTCGACGAGGATATGGTCCAGGTGCTCGCCCAGGTCCCAGGCGGTGACGGTCGAGCGGACACTGGCCAGCGGTCCGGCCGCGTGCTCGGGTACGGCGGCGCGGGCGGCGATGAGCCGGGCGTCACCCAGCGCCGGGGCGGCCAGCCCGTCGCGCTCGCGCCAGCGACGCCATTGCCGCAGGAAGTCCGCGCGGGTCTCGTCCAGCCAGGCACGCGCGTGCTCAGTGAAGAGGTCGACCTCCGGGTGCAGCGCGCGCACCAGGGCGCCGTGCGTCGCGAACCCGAGTCTGGCCCTGGCCTCGGCGTGGTCGTCGAGCCATTGGCGGCGAGCGTCGCGGAGCCGCGCGTCGGCGACGGCCAGGGCGGACTCGATCTGGGCGCGCTGCCGCAGGGTGGTGGCGGCCTTGGCCAGCGCGATGAGCTCGCCGTGGGTGAAGGGCCGGCCGTCGACGTCGACCGTGACGGTGCGCTGGAGCCTGCGCAGCCGCGCCGTCGCCCCCGCGAGCTGGACCCGGAAGTACCATCGGACCAGTTCCCCGGCATGGTGCAGATCCCCGCAGGCCAGCGCCCGCGCGATCAGCTCGCCATCGGTCAGCCAGGCGTGATCGCCTTCGGGCAGGATCGGGTCCTGGTCGCTCTGCCCGGTGCTGGCCAGCCAGCGGGTGTGGGCGACGCGCGCCTGCAGGGAGACGAGGTCTTCGACGTGACCGGACAGGTAGCCGGAGATGTCGCGGGGTGGCGGGTTCCGCGCCGCGCCGCCGTCCGGGCTCATGCCCGGTCCTGCCGGGTGGTCGCCGGGTCGTCGATGCGCGCGGCGACCGGCAGGTCCAGAAGGTCGGCGGCACCGTCGGCGACGCGCTGCCAGAACTCGCGGCGGTCATCGGGAAGGGCGGCGAACAGCTCCGAACAGCGCTGGGTCATCTCCATCGCCAGCCCCGGATGCGCCAGCACTCCGCGGATCCAGGCAAGCTGTCCCGGTTGGGGCGGGTCGATGCGAAGTCCGTCCAGGCCCATCCGCATCTTCCGGCCCACCCGATCTTCCATGGTCGCCGCATAGCGGTCTTCCGACTGAGGCCAGTCGTGCTCTTCCCTGACCGCGGGAGGCACCGTGTCCGCCAGGACCTGCGCCGCCGCGCAGCCGTCGGCGATACCCGCGCCGAACAGCGGGTCCTTGTGACAGTAGGCGTCACCGGCCAGACGCCATCCCGGTCCGGCGGGACGGCGGTGGAAGTTCCGCAGGTTCTTCGACCCGTATACGGGTGAGGCCCGGCGGGCCCGGCGCAGCCTGTCCGCCATGGCGGGTATCGCCAGGAGTCGCTGTTCGTATCCCGTGCCGGTACCGCCACGGCCATCGTGCCTGAGCGCGTCGTACTCCTCGACGGGCGCGGACAGCATGACCACCCAGCGGTCGCCGTCGCACGGGCCGACCTGGAGCACGTGGCCGTCGTCATGCCACAGTTCGAGCGCGGGCGCCGGCAGCGGGGCGACCCCTTCCCAGTAGGCGTGGAACGTGCAGCGCATGGCCCCGGCGTCGAAGGTGGTGGCGGCTCCCGCCTGGCGGGCGACCAGGGAGCCCCGCCCGTCAGCGCCCACCACCACCTTGGCCTTCTCGGACCAGCCATCGCCCTCGATGCCCGTGACCTGGTCGCCCTCCCAGCGCAGAGACCGTACCGGGCGGCGCTCCCTGATCTCGGCTCCGTGGCGTCTCGCGGCGCTCAGCAGGATGCCGCTGAGGGTCTGGCGGCGCACGCACAAGTTGTAGGGGTGTGCCGAACGAGGCAGCATGGGCGCCCCGTAGTAGCCGCCCTCGACCTCCAGGTGCCAGCGTCTCAGGGGCGGAGCACCGGTCGCCAGCACCTCGTCCAGCACTCCCAGGCGTTCCAGGAAGGCCAGCACCGAGGGGCCGAAGAAGTGCGTGGAGACGGCGGGCGCGGCCAGCTTGGCCCGGTCACACAGCATGACCCGCAGGCCCTGTCGCGCCAGCAGGGCGGCGCTCGCGGCGCCGGTGACGCCGCCACCAACAACGATCACGTCATACATGGGCTGCTCCTCATGCGCGGCCGCCGCCTGCCGATGCGAGGACGAACGGCATCCGGCCCGACCAGATCCGGCTCACGGCCCACCTGTGCTCGGTGAGTCCCAGGAAGCGGGCGCCGAGTACCTCCCGCAGGTCCAGGGCGACAGCACAAGGATGGAGGACCCCGGCCACCCGGCCGTGCCTGATGAGGAAACCGAGCCGGATCCGGCCTTCGACGATCGGGGACAGCCCACCGCGCTGTTGCCCACCCATGAGGGATTCGATCAGCACCCCGTCGCGCACGCCGCCCAGCAGGTCGTCGAACCGGCCGGTCTCCGAGTCCTCGGCGGACAGTGTTGCCCCGTTGAGTACCGGCGTGATCGGTCTCAGCATCGTGCGCCGCAGCGCGTTCCCGCGAAAGCCGTGCCCGGTCGGCACGTCCCCGCACGCGACCGCCGTCCGGTGGCTGTGGTAAAGACGGGCGGGCACACCGCTGTCGATCAACGTCAGCGGCGCGCACGGTACGCCGTCGTCGTCGCTGCCGGGCCAAGCCAGCCCTTCCGTTCCCTCCTCGTCCCCGGCCGCGGGCGGAGAGGGGTGGTCCCGCAGGCTGATCGACGTGTGGAGCAACGGCACGCCCAGGCCTCCGGCGGCGAAGGACCTGCCGGAGACGGCCGCGGTGCCGCTCAGGGCGGTGACCAGGGGAGTGAGCAGGGCGTGCACGGCGGCGGGGGCCAGTAGCACGTCGTGCTCGCGGGACGGCGCGTCGAGCACCGGCAGCCCCGCCCACCCGGCCGCGGTGCTCAGCCACGAGGCGAGCCCGGCGGGCAGCGCCGCCGATCGGGTCCAGCCGTTCCAAGGTAGCTGGATGCCGGACGTGCCGGCCCCCTCGGCGAGCGCTGAGACGTGGAAGAAGCAGTCCCGGCCTTCCTGGTGGCCTTCCGGCGCCATGCGGTGGACCGTCTGCTCGGTGCGGCTCACCGTGCCGTGCATCGTCAGCCCGACAGCACTTTGCAGCGCGCCCAGTCCCTCGGCCAGGCGACGGACGGCGCGGGCGGCGCCCCCTTCGCCGTCGCCGGCCGGCTCGGCCGCGGGGGAACGCCCGGGGGCGGGGCTCGGTCGCGCTGGTGGTGACGCCGGCGGTCCGTACGCCGCGCTTCGTACGGCGTGGCGTACGAGCGCACCCGCGTCCTCCGGCCCTGTCGTGGTGACCGTGCCGACCCGCCCGGCTCGATGGACGCGCAGGCACAGCGCCGCCTCGTGCGCGGACCGGACGGCGTCGGGAACACCTGAGCCGACCTCGACCACGGTGTCGACCCGGTCGACACCGAGCACCTCCCAGTGGTCGGCGTGCGCCGCGGCCGCCGCTCCGATCTCCGCGACACGTTCAGCCAGGGTGGACACGGAGACCTCGCAGGCGGAGCGCAGGCGCCCAGGAACTCACCGGCAGCGGGTACTGACCCTGCTTGCCGCAGCTCGCAGAGGTGTCACCGCGCCACTGGTCCCGCCCGATCGCGTCGATGGCGCCGAAGGCGCCCAGAACGTCGCCGGACAGCACGACGCCCCGTACCAACTCACCGACCCTGCCGTCACGGATCGCACGGCACTCGGCGGGCAGGAACGTGAAACCGGAGCGGTCGGTCTGGCCGCCGAGCACCCCGCGGGCCAGTAGCCCGCGATCCACACCGCCGATGAGCTCCTCGTCACCGGCGGTGCCGGGATCGATCATGATGGTCCGCAGCCTGGGCAGGGGCGGGTGGCGGAAGCTCAGGGCCCGGGCGTTCCCTGTCGGCGCCTCGCCGAAGGCCGCCGCGGTCGAGCGGTCGTGCAACCGCGGCCGTACCACGACGCCGTCCCGCAGCAGGTCGACCTGGCCACCCGGAGTTCCCTCGTCGTCCACGGGCACGTACCCGCGGGCACCGGGATGCCCGGCGTGATCGATGATCGTCAGGCCGGACGGGCCGAGCCGACGCCCGGGAGCCAGCGCCCTCCGCAGTTCCGCGTCCCCCCTGTGGTGATCGGCCTCGGCCAGGTGCCCGATCGTCTCGTGCGCCCAGACGCCGGCCAGCGGGCCGTCACAGACGACGTCATAGCTCCCCGGCTCCACGACGGGGGCTCCTCGCAGGTCCACCGCGGTCGCGGCGGCGGACTCGATGACCGGGGCGAGCCCGCGTGCCACCGAGAAGTCGCCCCCGCTGCCGACGGACACCGACCCAGCGGTCCGCGCGGCGCCTCCGTCGGCGTAGACGGTGATCTGCAGCGTCAGGTCCCTGCGCCGGTACCCGACCCGGGTTCCCTCGGTCGTGAGGAGTTCGACATCGGTCACCAGCTCCCGGTAGTAGACCAGCGCCCCGGTCACGGCGGAATGGGCGGCCAGCGCCGACGCGTGGTAGCCGCCCAGCAGGTCCGTCTTCTCCGCCAGACTGACCCGCTCCGGCGCTTCGCCGACGTCGCACGGGTACTCTCCCGACTCCGGTGGCCGGTCCGCGAGAGGTTCCCCCCTGACCCGTAGCTCCCGGGCGTTCCGCGTGGCCTGGCGGAGCACCGCTGATGCGTCCATCGTGGTGGACGAGGCGAACGAGGACCCCGCCGGGCCGGCCACCCGGGCGCAGCAGCCCTCGTCGCCGCTGGTCAGGGTGCTCTCCAGGCCGTCACCGCGCCATACGAGGTCGATGATCCTTGTTCGTTCGACGCGGACCTCGGCGTAGTCGTCCGCGTGGAGCCCGGCGGCCCCGAAGACCGCGGCGCAGGTCAACAGCACGGTTGCCCGGTCGTGCCGGCATCCCGGTAGGCGAAGATCATCGCGCTGGTCACCTCGGCGCCGTCCCGGTAGGGGACCGGGCCGTCGCTGCGCAGTTCCACCCGGGCGAATCCGGCGCCCAGCACCAGTTCCCGGTACTGGCTCTCGGTCATGCCCACCACGCACCGGGCGAAGTCCTCGGCGTCGGCCGACTCGCCGACCGCCACGTCCTGCGGCGGAGGGGCGTCGTCGGCGTAGACGACATCGGAGATCACCGCGAACCCGCCGGGGCGCAGCACGCCGGCGATGGCCCTGAGCACCTCCTGCTTGTCAGGGAACATCCCAAGGACGCAGTTGCTCAGCACCACGTCGACGCTGGCCTCGCGCAGCGGGGGCCGCCGGATGTCGCCGACGCGCACGTCGATGTTCGTGAACCCGGTCTCCTTGGCCGCGCGCCGCGCGGACCTGACCATGTGCATCGAGGCGTCCACACCGATCACCCGGCCCGTGACGCCCACCCTGCGAGCCGCGATCAGCAGGTCAAGGCCGGCCCCGCAGCCGAAGTCGACGACCGTCTGGCCCGGCTGGAGGTCGATCGCGTTCATCGGCGACCCGCAGCCGCTGGACAGTTCGAGCACCCATGTGGGAACCCCCGCCAGTTCCTCCGTACTGTAAACCGCGTTGGGCGAGCAGCACAGGGTGCTGGCACCCTGCCCGGCCAACAGGTCGTAGCGCTGCTTGACATGGGTTTCCACGGAGACCCGCCTGACCGGGGTCGCCTCCGGGGCGTCGCACCCGCACCCGGCGGCCTCTCCCGCGGGATCCGGGCCGCACCCGCAGGCGTCCGGTTCCACGGATGTCCGCGGCCGGGTCAGCTCATCCAGGGAAATGAACCCACGCGCGTCATCTGCTCCCACGTTCCCTCTCCTCCTTCGGATCTCGCGGCCTTGTCCTGCCGGCGTCGCAGGGCCATCGGCAGCAGGTAGGCAAGCTCGGTTTCGACCCGGGTCTTGATGGCCGACACCTTCGGGCAGTAGCACGTGTTGAAGTCACCGCCGCTGGCCGCCCACGCCTTGATGGGGCAGCCACCGCCACCGCAGAACAGCTTGACGTTGCAGTCCCGGCACATGGGCACCGTGTCGACGTGGCGGTGCCGCCACGGATCCCTGTAGCCCCCCGCGTAGCTGAACTCGGGGAAGAACGTCCCGCAGGCGTGCTGGGGACGGCCCACGGTCTCCGGGCAGCCGTAGACCTTGCCGTTGGGATCGAAGGCCACGACACTGGTGCCGGCGCTGCACCCCTGCAGGTTGGGCCGCACCCGGTCACCTTCCATGACAGCTGACCGGATTCTGGCGGGGTCGGGTTCGAGCATCCGGTCCACGAGCGGGTTGGCCCGAAGCATCCGGTAGAAGGACTCCTGGAGCCCAGGTTTCACATCGCCCCTGACCATGCGCCTGCGCTGTTCCTCGGGGTGGTCAGGGGTGACGTAGAGGAACGTGATGGCTTTGGTGAACCCGTGGAACATGCGGATCTTCGGGTGGTCGATCCAGCCTTTCGACTGGGCGAACTCCGCGAAGCGCGGCATGGCCTCCACGCTCTCGTCGTCGATGAGGACCCGGACCAGCACGCGAAGACCCGCGTCGGCCGCCACGTCGATGCCGCGTTCGATGAGCTCGAAGGTCGGCTTGCCGTTCCTGAAGACCCGGCGTGAGTCATGGATCTCGGGGGTGCCGTCCAGGCTGACCTGGACCTCTTCGCAGCCGTACCGCAGCAGCATCGGCACGTACTTGTCCAGGGCCACGCCGTTGGTGATCGCGGTGACCGGATAGCCGCGGTCGTAGGAACCGCGCAGAATCCGCTCGACCGCGCCGCGCTGGTAGGCCGTGTCCAGCAGTGGCTCCCCGCCGAACAGGGTGATGTACGGCGGGCCTGAGTTGTCGTGTAACTCCTGGATCATCGGTATCGCGTCGAACGCCGCGTCGATCATCTCCTCGTCCATGCGCGGGCTCTTGGTGGTCAGCTCGCCCTCGAAGCAGTACGGGCAGGCGAGGTTGCACACGAAGGAGGGGATGAACATGAACTGGAACGGTGCCTGCTGGATCGCCTCGAAGTAGCCGTCGACGATCGAGCGGTACCGGGAATCGTCCTCGTCCGCGTCGGCGCAGATGTACCCGCGTTCGAGCAGTCCGGCCATGACGGTGCTGTCGGCATCGGTGAGGTCTCCGGTGCGCAGCCGTTCCAGCGCCGTGATCTCCGCTGGGGTGACGATGTCCATCGATCCGGACACCGCGTTGGCCAGGACGCTGACCTTGCCGCTTTCGTCAAGGTAACTCGGATCGAGGGTGCCTTCGGGCAGCGCCACCGAGAAGGTGACGGTGTTCGGGCTCACTAGCATGGGGTCTCTCCCAGAAACGGTGTCCACGGAGTTGCCGGGAAGTGGAGAGCGCGGCAGGTGGCACCCGTGGGAACGGGTTCTTCAAGGGGGCTTTCGCTGCTACTCGCAGCCGTCCGGGTCGCCCACCATGACGTTGGTCTGGACATCGAGGTTCTTTCGGCCGCGCATGGCGGTGCAGCAGTCGGGCTGCTTCTCCGAGACTTCCGCGTCCTTGATCATGGAAATTGCGATCATGTGTATCACCTCCTCCTCGATGGTCTCTGCCGCGCTCTCCTGCCAACTCCCGACCGCGAGGCGGAAGGGAGAGTCGGTGGTGGGGCACGAGCCCCGGATGGAGGCCATGGGTCACCGCAAGACCTCCCTCGCGACGAGCACGGCCACGGTGACCAGACCTTCTCCGATGATCAGGCCGGAGGCGGCGATCTCCGTTCCGCTACGACGCTGGGGGTTGCGGCGGGTGAGAAGCCACTGCGCCAGGCCCCCGGCCGCGATGGTGAGCGAGTAGGCCGGGGGGAGCAGGACGCCCAGCCCGAGCATCGTGGGCATGGCCGTGGTGAAGGCCAGTCCCGCGCCGATGGGACCGGTCACCGCCATCGCGACGGCGACGGCGACGGGATAGTCCGACGAGCCCCGCACGGTGGAGTCCACGAACTGGACCGCGATCGCCACGGGAGCCGGGAAGGCGTCACCGCCGATCACCCCGGCGCGGGTGAGGACCGCGATCACCATGACGCCGGCCGCCGCCCCGGCGAGCCCGCCCACCACCTGCGTCCACCTGGTCAGACGGGCGGGAGGCTCCGCCACCCCGGCGGGCCGCTCGTGCGCCACCTTGGCCGAGTAGGTGTAGTACACCGAGGCGATGGCGGCGCAGCAGATGGTGGAGGAGGCGAGCACCGCCACCACGGGATCGGCCCCCGACACCGCGAACACCGCGACGCTGAAGTACAGCGCGGGAGCAAGTGGCACCAGGCCGATCTCTCCACCGGCTCGGGTGAGGAAGACGGTGAGCGTGACCAGCAGCAGCAGTGTCAGCAGCCCGAAGCCCAGATACCTGAGAAGCGGGGGATACAGCATTGCGGCGAGGGCGACGACGGCGAGGGCGGCGGCACCCCACCATCGGGTAAGCCATGGACGGCCCGCGACCAGGCGTCCGGTTGTGTCACCGCTGCGGAGCGAGCGCATCAGCGGGCCACGAACACGCACGATCGCGGCGACCGAGTAGCCGAGAATCAGGCCGACTCCGGCCGCGAGCACCCAGGGATAGGCGAGATGCTGGGTGTAGGCCACCGGTCCGGCCGACGCCGAGTGGTCCTGGACGAACCACACCGTGAGGGAGTAAAAGGAGCCGGCCGCCAGCCAGGCGCACGCGCGAGGGCCGATGAGGAATCCCAAGCCGAACAGCAACGGCGACAGAGCCAGCGCCAGATGCGTCCCGGAGCCGAAGAGTTCCGGCGTGGCCTCATGGCCCCAGGCGGCGACGCCCGCAGCCGAGGCGGCACCGATACCCGCGGCGATGGGGAGCGTCCTGCCGAGTCGGCTGCCCTCCTGCCCCGCCGGGCTGCTGAGCGACGCCATCAAGGTGATCGCCGGCCTCAGCGTGGGGTAGGGCAACCGCTCGGTGATCACCAGCGTGCGGGCGACGAGCGCACCCAGCCCGATACCCAGGATATTGGCGGCCATCGCCGATATCATGAGAATTCCCCAGGCCGGTAATTCACCGGACCGCAGCACCACGGCGCCGATTCCGGTGTCAAGCGCGGCCGTCGCCACATATCCGCTGGACGCGATGGAGAAGACGACGAAAAGGGCCTGCCAGTTGAGCGCTCCGATGAGCCTGAGCAATGCGGCGCCCAGCGCGGCGACCAGAGCCGATCCGCCGAAAGACGTTCCCGTCCTGAAGAGCACCAGCACATTGAGCACACACAGCAGCACGCCGATTCCGAGGCCGACCAGTGTGGCTGACAGATGTGATCCCCGCCAGCCGGGCAAGGGGTCCAGAAAGTCAATCGAATTTTCCGGCGAGGAGGACGGGGCGCGCTCTTTCTCTCGCATAGAGTGCCTCTCCCGGCCTGCCGTGGACGGCTCTACATTGATAAGCATCAATGTAGCTGTCGAGAACTCACACTAAGATGACCACAAGCCACGGTCAAGGCCCTTTTACAAGATCACTATGGCCAGGCGGGCGAGGCGCTCACAGCACGAACTCGCCACGTTACGGCTGTATGCCGGATGATTTCCGAGGAAGGCCGAGAAGAGGTGTTCGGCTTCTTCGCGCTTGGTGTCTGTCGTCCGACTTCATCGCCGGCGGCGACGGCCCGGTGTTCCGTCAGGCGCCGCTGCCTGCGTCGGGGGCCGGCATCCACGGTGAATCTGCGGCGATGCGCTTGAGGAAGATGACCCCGTCGGTCTCTTCCAGGTAGTCGGGGTCCAGCGGGAAGTAGCCGTGGTCGGTGGAGTTGTCGGTTCGCAGGGCCAACTCGGTTCCCGTGCTGCCAAGAGCCGCGGACAGGCGTTCGGCGTTGAGGACGTACCGGTCCCCCGGGAGGGTGGACAGAACTCCCTCAAGAGTGTCCGCCTGCGGATCGTTGAGCCCATGGTGACGCGCGGCCCCCAGCGCCGTGGCCACGAAGGCGTACTGGTCGCCCAGTCGCGCGTTGACGATCGCCCCGGCGCTCCACCATTCCAGCGTCCGGCCGTTCAAGGGCCCCCAGCCGGGCGGTAGGCGCCAGCGACTCTTGTCCTTTTGAAGGTGACGGTTGTGGGCGAACACCAGCGTCTGACCGTGCCGCGCCTGGTCGTCGATGATGGCGTCGAGGTTGTCGGCCATCATCGCGTCTCGCAGGCCGAGAAGCCGCGGCACACGCGTCGCGGACGGGTCGGCCATCGAGGCGTGGTAACGAAGCAGCCCCCCGGCGGTACGTCCGCACTGGCACGCCTGCCACCACTCGTCCTGCGACGTCGCGGAGACCAAGCGCGGGGACTCCGACATGAGCAAGGTCACAAGGTCGTCGGTGATCACGCGCAGGCTGGTGACATCGGCGGAGGATCCCACCGACCGCGAAGGGTCCATGGCCGCCTCAGGGTCGGTCCACCGCTCGTCGTCGCCGATCAGACGATCGATGGTGCCGGCGGAACACGGGATCAGACCGGCGTCCACATGGTCCGCGAGGTAGCCATGGAGCGCGGTGAGCACACCCCTTGGGCTGGTGGCACCGGTCATCTCGATTGGTGCGTCGAACCCGAAGAAACGTAGCCTGTCGGTGGCGGGACGGTCCCGGTTGTACTCCCGCATCCACAGGACGAGTTCGCGGTTCGCCTCTGACTCTCCGAATCCATGGCTGAAGCCGTGCCGCGTCACGTCGTCGAGTGACCCCGCACCACCGGAGACGAACTGGTCGACCATCAGGCCGGCCACACCGTCGCTCTCAATCGCGATCGACCGGTACCCCTCGTGCTCGACAAGGTGCTTGAACACCTGATTTCGCAATCGCGGAAACGCTTCCTCCCCGTGCATGGGTTCTCCGAGACCGAGCAGGCGGGGCGTCGTCGCGAGCGATCGGAGGAACTTCGTGAGCGCGGTCCCGACGCCCCCGTCTCCGGCGAAGGCCCAACCGGCATCGTGGACTGAAGGGGGAGTGGTCAAGGCGATCCCGTTCTCCTTGGTGTATTCGCGGTACCTTCAACCGTATCGTTGAACCTCTCTTGTAGACTTTGGGTGCATCTGGTCGCGCTTTCTGCGGTGAACCCTCAAACAGTGGAGACAGCGTGAGTCGTGGGCGGCTGAGGCCGGTCGACCTGGCGCGTGGACACGGCCTGTCCACGCAGGCAATACGGAACTATGAAGAAGCGGGCATCCTTCCGCGAGCGGACCGAACGCCCCACGGGTACCGGGTGTACACCCATCTCCATGCCCTGGCTCTGCGCGCCTTCGCCGCCCTGGCGCCGGCACACGGCCACCAGACCGCGACGGCGATCATGCGGGCCGTGAACCAGGACGCGATCGAGGAGGCCCTCACGGTGATCGACGAGAGCCACGCGCAGCTCCTCAAGGACCGGCGAACGCTCGCGGCCGTCGAGAAAGCACTCCGGGACCTGGTGCCGTCAGGGCTGCCGACGCCGCCCGAATCCGGGATGACGTTCGTCGGGCCGCTTGCCCGGCAACTGGGGATCCGGCCCGCGACCCTGCGTAAATGGGAAAAGGCCGGCTTGATCCATCCGCGACGGGACACCAGGACCGGCTATCGCGTCTATACGCCCGCTGATGTCCGGGACGTCCAGTTGGCTCACCAGCTCAGGCGCGGCGGGTACCTACTGAACCAGATCTCCCCGCTCCTCGCGCAGGTGCGGTCGGCCGGAGGAGTGGCACCTTTGGAGGCCACGCTGAGCGACTGGCGCAGCCGGCTCACCATGCGCGGCCTCTCGATGCTGACGGGAGCATCCGAACTCCAGGCCTACCTGAGGGAGCGCGACGCCGGCGATCCACCGAATACGTGAACCGCCACAACAAGCAGCGGAGAATCCATGAATGGGCAGCATCGAGATCGATGAGAGATCGGCCCGTTCCCTGGCCTCGCGATTTTCGCCGCTTACGAGAACACGACGAGGCGACGATCCGGCGCGCACGAGGGTGGGCCAGGCACCCGTGGGGGGTGGTTAGCCGGTGCCTCCCACCCAAGGCGCGGCTGGCGTCGAGTGCGGACGGATCGTCGCGTGAGCCGGGCGCGCGGTCTCAGCCGGCGTGCAGCCTCGTGATGAGCTGGTGCGCGACGTCCATGAACTGGTCGCGCGAGGACGACGTCGTCTGCAGGTCGACGAACACCTCGTGGGCACCGGCCTCGGCGACGGCCAGCATGTAGTCACCGATCTGCTGCAGGGTTCCGACGTACGGCACCTGGTCGTCGGGCGCGGGAGAATCGGTGATCATCGGATTGATGCGCACCACCATCCGCAGGGCCGACGGATCCCGGTCGGCACGTGCCGCGCTCTGCAGCGCCACATCCCACAGGGAGGTCAGATAGGGCATGGGCAGCGGCACGCACAGCCAGCCGTCGGCTCGCCGGCCGATCCTCTCAAGTGCCGGGGGCGTGTAACCGGCGAGCAGGATCGGGGGGCGCGGACGCTGGAAGGGCTTGAGGTCGATGTGCGATGGCGGCACGGTCCAGAGCTTGCCCGTGTGCTCGACCACCCCATTGCCCCAGGCGGCCTCCATCACGTCGAGCGTCTCTTCGAGCCGGGCTCCCCTTCCCTGCCAGGGCACCCCGGTCGCGGTGTATTCGTCACGCAGCCATCCGAGGCCGATGCCGACGTCCAGCCGTCCCCGGCTGAGCAGGTCGAGCGAGGTCAGCATGCGGGCGAGCAGGACCGGCGGCTGCCACAGCGCGTTGAGCGTGCTGGTTCCCAGCCGGACCTCCCGCGTGCTGACGGCGGCCAGCGTCAACGCGGTCAGCGGGTCGAAGAAATTCGAGAAGGCCGGGGGGATCGTGCCGTCTCCTCCTGGGTAGGGGTCGCTGGGCGCGAGCGGCACCATGATCCGATCGCCCGCCCACAGGCTGTTGTAGCCCATGGCCTCCAGATCCGTGCTGGCCTGCCGGATGAAATCCGGGTCGGCGAAGGCGCCGTACTGCGGGACTGTGTATCCGATCTGCATGAGAGATTCCTTGGAACTTCGCCGTGGAAAGCCGGTCAGAAATGAGGTGGCCACTGCGTACGCATCTCACTCCCTGGACGCTCCCGGTCGAGCGTCCAGGGAGACGTTAGGCGACACCCCTTGGATGGGACTTGGGCCTGGCTTGACCGGCCGCGATGCGACTATGGGGATCCCGGAGTGGACCCTGGGTTCACAGAGTCCAACGGATCCACCGGCCGGGTCGGGTCGGCCAGGGACTGAAGCTTCGCGTCCCTGAGCATCTCCGCGGCGAGCAGCACGTAAGTGGTGTCGGTCAGCTTGAGGGTGGCCCGCAGGACCGTGTGGTCACCGGATCGGACCTCGTCATGCGTGATCTCCTCGGTCAACTCGCCCAACGTCTTGCCCTCGCGCGACATGGCGGCCGCGGTTAGCCCTGTGGTGAACGTCTTCTTGACGGCGGAGCCGGCCGAAGGGACGGGCAGTACGCAGATCACGTTGACCGCCCGCTCTTCGAGGTTCGCCGGGCGGCGCAGGCCCACTCCGTACAGCGCCACGGCTCCGGGAGTCTGCGGGGCCGTGATGGTCGCGGCGGCGACGTCTCCGAGGCACGCGCCCATCGCGGCGTGGTTCGGGCTCTCGGCCAGCGAACTCTCGCCCCCGAGCGCGGCCACGAGAGGCTCGATGACCGGGGCCGTGGCGACCGTCGAGTCGGTGACGACGACCTGGTTGAACTGGTTGGTCACCCCCCGCACCGGGACGGGGAGTTTCGCCAGGCTCACGTCCGCGCCGGGGGCGAACGAAAGGCCGTCGTGATCGCCGATGCGGCGGGGCTTGGCCCCGAGGCCCTCCAGTTTGGCCCGGACGACCTCCGCCTTGAAACCGCCGTCGAAGCGGAAGGCCACGTTCGGGGCCACGCCGATCGCGATCGCCCGGTCCCCCGCGTAGGGACTCACTCCCGTCGCCTCCGGCAACTCGGTCCCGGCGTTGACCAGGTCGCCGGAACCGGAGGTGACCGCGGGAAGCCAGCGCCGCCCCGGCTCCTTGTCGGAACCAACGGTCACACCAAGCTTGTTCCACCACGCCGGCTCGCCGTACTCGAAGTACGCGGCGGCGGGGCCGTTTCCGGAGACCTCGCCCATCGCGTCCAGCAGACGGGTCTCGGCCCGCTCTTCGGCGCATCCCGCGAGGATCAGAACGGCCGCGAGCCCGCTGCCGATCATTCTCATGCCGATCATTCTCATGGACGTGAGGCTAGGAACTCCCACTTGGAGATCGCTGGTGGACCGCCGCCTGGCCCATCGTCACCGCCGCCGCACCGCTTAAGCCTGAGTTCGTGCGAACCGCGTCTCCGGCTGTCCGCTCCAAGTGGGATACAAGGTCGTCCACCTAGCGTGAGCGGTGTGCGTGAAGTGATTGTCGCGGGTGTTCTGATCGCGGTCCTCAGCGGCTGCGCAGGTGGAGGCGGGGAACAGGTGACGGGTACGACCGGTGCCAGACAGGAGACGACAACGGGGCAGGAGACGGCGACCGGGCAGGAGACCACGGCGGGGGTGGAGGCCGGGGTGCTCAAGGGCCGGGTCGTCGACGCGGAGGGCCGGCCCATCGCGGGCGCGGAGATCGTCGCCGACAACCAGTTTCTCCACAACAGCAATCTTGTCGTGATGACCGACGCGGACGGTCGCTACCGGGTGAGCACCAACGTCGCCACGGCCACGTTCCAGGTGTCCGGCACCGTGACCCGGCGCTTCGAGGGCCGCGTTTACACGATGCAGCTCACCCCTCACGACGACACGTCCTTCGCCGGTCCGACCGGCGCGATTCGCGACTTCACCTGGCGGCTCACCGGTGAACGGCCCGACGGGCTGGGCTTCTACGGAAGCCTGGTGCTCTTCAACATGGACGTCTGGGATCTGCCGAACCCGGATGAGTACCTGCGCGAGGAGGACGTCACTCTCACCCTGACCCCCCAGGGGCCGCTGATCGACGGGTCGGCCGGTGAGGCCATCACGCGGCGAGCCGAGCGCACCGCCGACGGACCCGGCCTGACGGACATCCCGATCGGCCGGTACCGGATCACCGCCGAGAGCCTCGGGCGCCCCCTCCGGATCCGGCTTCGCGACACCGGCGAGTACGCCGAGGCCGTCGACACCGTATTCGAGAAATTCCTGACCACCTCCCACCGTATCGAACTCGACCTCAAGCCCTAGGTATCGAAAGACCAGGACACAAAGGTCCAGGAGCGTGTGTCTGTAACAGCGATCGGCTTGCGGCGTCACCTGGACCAAGATCGGCGAAGCTTTCGGGATCACCCGCCAGTCCGCATGGGAGCGGTTCTCCGGCGAGGAGTGACCCGACCCGGGCTATTTCGTGGACATCTGTGCCAGACGATCCCGCCCGCTCTGCCTGTGGGATTCGCGGGCCCTTCCTGTCACATCGCATTCCCTGTCACATATGCTCGCGACCTGGTCAGATGGCGCGGTGTCGATTTCCGCCGCGCCGGATCGACGCGTAGCCAGACACCGGCGAGGACCCGGTCATCTGGCACCAGAAGGAGATACGGATATGCGATTCCTCATGACGACCAAGGCCGGCGACGCGGCGCCCCCGGACGAGCGGGTCTACGCCGAGATGGCCGCGTTCGTCGAGGAGATGACCCAGGCGGGGGTGCTGCTCGCGACCGGCGGACTGGACCCGGCGGGCACCCACGTCTCGGCCTCCCGAGGCGAGATCACCGTGACCGACGGCCCGTTCACCGAGGCGAAGGAGGCGATCGTCAGCTTCGCGCTGATCGAGGCGCGCTCGAAGGAGGAGGCCATCGAGCTCACCCGGCGCTTCTGGAAGATCATCGGTGACGGCGAGGCTCACATCCAGCAGGTCTTCGGCCCGGAGAACTGATCGGATGCTCGCGCGTCCAGCCGGGCCGGTGCTCTGATCGAGCACGTGACGTCCAAGGACGCCCACCGCGCGGTCGACGCGGTCTGGAGGATGGAGTCGGCGAGGGTCGTCGCCGGGCTCGTCCGGATGGTGGGCGACGTGGGCCTGGCCGAGGAACTGGCGCAGGACGCGCTCCTCGCCGCCCTCGAACAGTGGCCGGAGTCGGGTGTTCCGGATAATCCGGGCGCCTGGCTCATGGCCGTCGCCAAGCGTCGCGCCATCGACCGGTCGCGGCGCGACGAGCGGCTCGACCGAAGGCACGAGCAGCTCGCCCGCGAGCTCGCCACGCGGCAGGACACCGCCGAGGCCGACGTCGACGCGACCCTCGACGGCGAGGTGGGCGACGACGTCCTGCGCCTGATGTTCGTCTCCTGCCACCCGGCGCTGCCGGCCGAGTCCCGGGTGGCACTGACGTTGCGGCTGCTCGGCGGCCTGCGCACCGAGGAGATCGCCCGTGCGTTCCTCGTCTCGGAGGCGGCGGTCGCCCAGCGCGTCGTCCGGGCCAAGCGCACCATCGCGACCCTCCGGCTCCCCTTCGAGGTTCCCGAGGGGCCGGACCGGGCGGCGCGGCTGTCGTCGGTCCTGGAGGCCATCTACCTGATCTTCAACGAGGGGTATGTGGCGACCGCAGGCGACGGCTGGATGCGCAAGGGCCTGTGCCACGAGGCCCTGCGCCTCGGCCGGCTGCTGGCCGGGCTGACGCCGGGCGAGGCCGAGGCGCACGGACTGGTCGCGCTGATGGAGCTCCAGTCCTCGCGGCTGGCCGCCCGTACGGGGCCGTCGGGGGAGCCCGTCGCGCTGCACGAGCAGAACCGAGGGCGCTGGGACCAGCTTCACATCCGCCGGGGCTTCGCGGCCATGCTGCGCGCGAGGGAGGCCGGTGGACCCCTCGGCCCGTACGTCCTGCAGGCCGCCATCGCCGTATGCCACGCGCGCGCCCGTACAGCGGAAGAGACCGATTGGGCGCGGATCGCCGCACTCTACGCGACCCTCGCCCGGGTGCTGCCCACGCCGGTCGTGCAGCTCAACCGCGCCGTCGCGCTGGCCATGGCGCACGGCCCTGAGGCGGGCCTGGCGCTCGCCGACACGCTGGTCACCGAGCCGGCGCTCAAGGGGTACCACCGCCTGCCGAGCGTGCGCGGCGATCTGATGGCCAGGCTCGGCCGCCACGAAGAGGCCAGGCAGGAGTTCGAACGCGCCGCGACGCTCACCCTGAACCTGCCCGAACGCAAGATCCTCCTCGAACGCGCCGCCGCCTCCGCCGCCTCCGCTGACGCCGCGTGTGCCGCCGCCTCGGCCGATGTCGCGTATGCCGCCGCTTGCGCTGATGCGACCTGCGCTGATGCCGCCGCGATCCGTACCGGCGCCGGAGGGGCCACGCCGGGGACGGGCGTCACGCTGGGCGGGGCCGCGAGCGCCTTCCTGGCCCGTGACGACCTGGACGCCGCGACCGTCCGCTCCTACGGGCAGACCATGCGCCGGCTGTGCCGCGAACTCGGGGACGACGTCCCGTTGCCGCACGTGACCGCGGGACAGGTCGTCGCGGCCTTCACCGCCGCCTGGGGGAACGTCGCCCCCGCCACGTGGAACCGCCACCGCGCCGCCGTCCGCTCCTTCTCCACCTGGGCCGCCGCCCAGGCCCGAACCCCCGGCGCCGCGGCGACCGGCGAACGGCGGACACATGACCTGGTCGCCGCCGCCCAGGACCGGCCGCCAGGTGACCTGGCCGTCGGCGCGCAAGCAGGAAGAATCGATGACCTGGCCGCCGGGATCGAGCGGCGGCCCGAGCCCCGGGGACGTACCCGCCCCATCGACCGCCCGCGCGTCGAGGAGCTGTGGGAACGACCTGACCTCGCCCTGCGCGAGCGCACCTTGTGGATGCTGCTCTACGAGAGTGGGGCCGGTGTGGGCGCCGCGCTCGCGCTCAACGTCGAGGACCTCGATCTGGCCGGCATGCGCGCGAAGCCGACCGGCGGGTCACGCTGGATCCAGTGGCGGTCCGGCACCGCCGATCTGATCCCCCGCCTCCTCGCGGGCCGTCGCCGTGGTCCGTTGTTCCTGTCGGACCGCAGGCCCGGCCCCGGCCGTCCCCCCGCCCCCGGCGACCTGTGCCCCGAGACCGGCCGCCGCAGGCTCTCCTACGAACGGGCCGAATACCTGTTCAAACAGGCCACCGGCCACACCCTCAACCAACTACGGACCGGCGGAGACCACTTCACGCAGCTCCCTCCGGGATGACGGGGACCGTGGCGCACGGGTCCGGGGCGTGCGGGTCCGGGGCGGGGGGGGAGCGTGGCGTGCGGGTCCGGGGCGGCGGGGGCTCCGGCACCCCTGCAGGACGGCGGGGAGGAGGCGGGTCAGGTCAGGTAGTGGAAGCCCGGTTTCGGGTGCATGAGGAAGTCGTGGTGGGAGATGGTCCAGGCATAGGCGCCGGCCATGCCGAAGGCGACGATGTCACCCACGTTCACCGACGTGAGGACGCGCCGGGCGAACACGTCCTTGGGCGTGCAGAGCTGGCCGACGATCGTGACCAGCTCGTCGGTGACCCCGCGGGGCAGGGGGGAAGTACCCTGCCTGCCCCCGCTGACCGGGGTGCCGGGGATGACCCCGGGGCTCGTACAGCCCGGATGCCCCGGGTGCCCCGGATGGCTCGGACGGCTCGGACGGCCGGTCGGTAGGACGGCGAAGGGCTGATCGTGGCCCTTGGCCACCGGGGTGCGCAGGTGGTGGGTGCCACCGGTGACCACGGCGAACACCTCGCCGTGGACGCGCTTCACGTCGAGCACGCGGGTGAGGTACCAGCCGCAGTAGGCGGTCAGCGCCCGGCCGGGTTCGACGCGCAGCGTCTCGCCGGGCCGCCGCAGGCCCGCGAGGCCCTGTCCGTAGGCCTCCCAGTCGAACCGCTCCTCGGGGTCGGTGTACGACACGGCCATCCCGCCGCCGAGGTTGATCTCCGCCGCCTCCAGTTCGCGGCCGAAGGACATCACGGCCTTGGCGAGGTCGAGCAGCTCGCCGGCCTGGAGCCCGCTGGCCAGGTGAGCGTGGACGCCGCGCAGCCGTACCCGGTTCTGGCCCCGGAGGAGCTCCAGGCACTCGCTTATCCCGTCGGGATCCATGCCGAAGGGCGTCGCGCCGCCGCCCATCGTCAGCGACGCGCCCTCCACAGGGACGTCCAGGTTGACCCGCAGCAGCGCGTCCACCGGGCGGCCGGCGTCGATGAGGCGATCACCCGGTGGGCGGGCGGCGTCGATGAGGCGACCGCCCCGTGGACGGCCTGCGGCGATGAGGCGGCGCAGCTCGCCGGGGCTCTCGACGTGGACGCGGTGGACGTCGAGGGCCAGCTCGGCGTCGGTCTTGCCCGGACCGCCCAGCGCGAGCCGGGCGTCCGGCAGCACCGACCGCACGTGGGCGACCTCGCCTATGGAGGACACCTCGTAGCCGTCGGCGTAGGGGGCCAGCGCGCGCAGCAGCGCGGGGTCGGGGTTGGCCTTGACCGCGTAGTACATCTCGACCCCGGGCAGCGCCCGCCGTACGGCGGACGCGTGCCTGTCCAGCGCGGACATGTCGTACACGTATGCCGGCAGCGCGTCAGCCAGCCGAAGCGCCCGCTCCCGAACCCGATCAGGAACGATCACACGCCCCCTCCCATGAAGGCGTCGCCCACAGGGACGATCATGCCGACCCTCTCGCGATGGGATTGGTCCACAGGGACGAATGCGACGTTCACGCGTGTCCTCCCGCGAAGGGGTTGGCCACAGGGACGTACCCGGCGTCGCGGTCGGCCGAGCGGGCCCATCGGGTCGACAGGTTGGCCTTGGCGGGCAGGGGGACCCCGGCCAGCAGGTCGCCCAGAGGCAGCGGCCGGCCGTTCTCGTCGGCGTACCGGGTGACCCGGGTGCGCGCGTCGGCCCACAGCTCACGCAGCAGTTCGTCTCTGCCGCAGGATGCCACCTGCTCCACGGCCGTTCCGCCAGGGAGTGTCGCCGAGCCTGCGACCGTGGCCGCGATCTCGGGGAGGTGGTTCACCATGACGCAGTAGACCACGCGGTTCCAGCCACGCGTGGCGTCATAGGTGGCGGCCCTCGCGACCGAATTGGGCAGGCCGGAGACGTCGTGCCGTCCGGCAACGAGCTTGGTGCCTTCCATATCCCGAAATATGGCTTCACCTGGCATGCCTGCGGAGTCGATGCCCACGAGCACGTTCTGAAGGTGGGGTTCCAGCACCACGCCGTGCCGGAAGTACGCGTCGAGCACCGGCAGCGCGACGTGATCGACATAGGCCCCCCACCAACCCACCGGATCCCGTCGCATGGCCCCGACCACCGCACCCCAGACGTCCCCCGTCCCGGCCCCGGAGTGGAGCGTGGCGCCCGCGACCGTTCCGCGCACGCCCCCGGCCTCGTCTTCGGAGTGGCCGCCCATGTCCCGCGTACCGTCCCCGAGTGCGGCGAGCGCGCCGGCCAGTACGGGCGTGATGCCCGGCCCCGTGACCTCCCACGGGCTGGAGCGGACGATCACCCCGAGGCCTTCGAGCAGGCGTGTGCCGAGCGACGCGGACCGGTATCCGGGCTCGGGAAGCCAGCCAGTCCCCGGAAGGCGTTCGGCGAGGTCGCCGAACACCGGCTCCAGCCGCCTGCTCAGCTCAGCCGCCGCGGCCAGCTCGTACCAGGCGTTCTTCCGCACGCAGTTCGTGATCCGCACATCGATGCTGAACTTCAGGCATTTGCCGATATGCGGCTCGTACACCGTGCGCACCGACGAGGTGGGAACCGTCGGCAGGGTGCCGTGCCCGAGGTCCACGAGCCGGCCGTCCGCGAACGGGGCGGCAAGCTCGGCGCCGAGCAGCTCAAGCTGCCACGGGTGGGCGGGCAGCAGCGTGTATCCAGGGGGCGCTTGGCCCAGTCCGTCGAGAACTCCGGGATCGCCCCCGGCCTCCACCAGGTCGTCACGTACGCCGAGCAGCCGGAGCGGGAACGCGGCGTGTGCCTCCGGCGCGTACCGCACCCATGCCGACCCGCCCCGGGACTTCGGCGAGGGATGAAACGGATGCCCGAAGACGAGCGCCTGCTCGGAGGCCAGCCACGGATCCTCCGGCGCCGCCGTGGACGCCCGCTCGCGCAGCAGGATCGCGATCGCCTCCCGGCTGCCGGCCACCTGCCCCGCGAACTCCTCGTTGTGCCCCGCGCTCGTCCCGGCCTCCTTGCAGGTCGCGTTGGTTCCGCCCTCGTCGTGCCCGGCGCCATCGCTGGTGCTGGTGCTGGTGCTGGTGCCGGTGTCCTGGCCGCCGCCGAGCTCGGTTTCGACGAGACGTACGAGACGGTCCACGGAGAGGGGATGCCAGCACCCGTACTCCAGGCGCTCGGCCGGGCCGTCGAAGCGGAGGGCCAGGCCACCCGAGGTGGGCACGCGGATGAGGCTCCCCGCCAGGCGCAGCAGCAGGAAAGGCGCGGTGGCCCACACCTGGCCACGCGGGCCCGCCACCTCCCGCACGCAGCAGCGCAGCAGTGCCGCCAGTGACGCCTCCTCCGCGATCCCCCGCGCGACCTCCTCCGATCCGCCCGCCGCGAGGCCGGACGAGCCGAGGCCGGAGGCCCCGTGTCCAGCCGAGCGGTGTCCGGAGGAGTCGAGGCCGGAAGCGCCGCGACCGGAAGAGCCGAGGTCGGAGGAGTCGAGGTCAGAAGCGCCGCGACCGGAGGAGTCGAGGTCGGAAGAGCCGCGGGTGGGGGAGTCGAGCACGACGCCGTTCAATGGTTCGCCTCTCTGCGAGAATGGCGGCGCAGGTAGTTCGGGCCGCTGGTGCCGTAGTGCTTGTTGATGTCGGCGGCGCCGATGCGTGCCCGGTCCACCAGGGTTCCCGCGCTGACCATGGACTTGCCGACCAGCCGCGCGGCGTCCAGCGTCCGCGCGCGCAGCAGCCGGGCCATCGGATGACCACCGTGCTGAGCGAGGGCGCCTTCGAGGGCTGCCGCGACCAACTCGCCGTGGCCGGCCCCGAACGCGATCGCGGCGGCGGCCAGGTGCAGGGTGATCGTCACGAACACGTCCGCGAGGGCATGCGGGTCGTCGGTCAGCAGCCGCCGGTCGGCGAAGTCCGGCACGGCGAGGCCCGCGGCGAGCAGCCGGTCCGGCGAGGCGAGCAGCCCGTCGTTGTCCTTGACCAGCAACCGCGTCGTCCCCTCGCCGAAGACGAGGGAGAGGTTCTGCTGGTGTGCCTCCAGCGCGATGCCGTACGTGACGAACAGCCTGACATTCCACGTGAACAGCACCCGGAGGTAGCAGAGCAGCAGCGCGCTGACATCCCCGCCGTGATACCGCGCGGCCAGGTCGTCGAGCACGCGGGGCCCGGCGGTCCGGGTGGGCGACGGGGCCAGCAGGGCGGCGATCGAGACGATTTCTCCGGGCGGCAGGCGGCGGACCATCCAGCCGAGGTGCTCGTTCCCGGCGTGGGCGTAGGTCTGCTCGTCGGCGAGGAGCACGTCGAGGTCGGGTTCCCTGAGCAGCGCCTCACGCAGCAGCCGCTCCGCTCGCGCGCCGTCGCCCAGAGTGCCCGGCTTGATGGACCTGCGGTTGCGCGCTCCGAGAGTGCTGGTGGCCAGGGGCAGCTTGAGATGCGTGCGGGCGTCCACCTCGACGGTGCGCATGGACAGCGTGGGCCGCACCACCAGGTACGGCTCGTCGTGGACGACCACGCCCGGTATCTCCCGCACCGCGTCCAGAGTCAGCGGGTGTACGGGGAACGGCACGTACGAGGGGTGTACGGGGAACGGCACGTACGGAGGGTCTGCGGGGAACGGCGCGTACGAGGGGTCCGCGGCGGCCGGCCACCAGTGGGGAAGGTCTCCCGAGCGGGTGACCCGGTCGATCGGCACCGCCGCCCAGCGGAGCGCGAAGCTCGGCGCGAACTCGGGCGCGTAGGCGGTCACCTGCTCATCAGAGAGGCCGAGCCGCGACCGTGAGGTCGGGTACACCGGGTGATCGGCGAACGCCCCCAACGTCTCGTAGACAACGCTCGGAAACGCCCGAACCTCCCCACCCCCCGAACCGATCACCCCCGCGGAACTCACGAAACCCGCCGAACCTGCCTGACCCGCCGAACCCGCGAGACCCCCGTGACCGGCTGAACGGCCCGACGCGGTTCCCGGCTCGCGGCGGAGGCGACTGAGTACGTCCGCCCGGTGCGCGGCGTGCAGTTCGTACGCGCGCAGGGCCGCGCGGCACTCCTCGGTGAAGGCGGCCACCCCTCCGACGTCGGCCGGGTCGGCGATCCCGGTGAGCGTGCTCAGCACCTCGTCTAGCGTCAGTGACTCATCACCGGCGACCACGAAGTCCTGATACAACCGGCCGGGCGCCAGCCGTACCCGCCGCCCCGTGGGCAGGACGAGCTGAACACCGTCCTTGGTCCGGGTCATGCGGGCGGCCAGCCCGCCGTAGTCCTCACGGAGCAGCGCGTTCAGCACGCGAGCCGCGAGGTAGGACTCGGCGGTGTCCCCGCCGCGCCCCAGAACGGCCGAGCGGGGTGCGTCGTGTTCCACGGTCGCGGGGGTCATTCGACGACCCAGGGGGAGCGGGCCCGGAAGGCGTCGATCGCCCCGTTCACGGCCTGCTCGTCCGGACCGGTGGCACGGACGATGCCAAGGTAGTCGCGGTTGGTGCGGGTCAGCTCGACGGTCTCTCCCACCGGCCGCAGCGGCCGGTGGCAGAGCCGTACGCCCTGGATGGTGTCGGTCACGTCTCCGGGAGCCTCCTGGATGGTTCCGGACCGTCCGGCGATCAGGCTCACCGCCGCGCCGTGCCCGGCCGCGTGCGGGGGCGTCATGGCGGGCTCGCCCAGGTGGACGCGGAGGATCCACTCGAAGAGCGGCACCCCGAGCATCTCGGCGAGCAGGAAGTCGCATGTGTCGCCGATGACCCGGTAGTTCACCTCCACGATGCGCGGACCCCGCGCGGTGAGGACGTACTCGGTGTGACAGGCACCGAAGCCGACACCGATCGCGGTGAGAGCCCGGAGGACGTGCTCCTGCCACGCGGGGTCGGGAGGATGCCAGTCGAGCCGTTCCTCCACGAAGTGGGGCAGCGGGCCGAGGGTGGTGCGGAACCCGCCGAGCACGTGCAGGGCGCGGCCGTCGCCCAGCGTTTCGAGCGTGTGCAGCGGCCCTTCGAGGTACTCCTCGGCGACCAGCGTCGCGCCGGGCCGCCGGGAACGGATGTCCTCCACGACCCGGGCCAGTTCGCCGCCGTCCACGGCCAGGACGACGTCCTCGCTGGCGACCCCCTCGCGCGGCTTGACCACCACCGGGTACGGCAGATCGCCGGGCACCGGGTCACCGGGCGCGAGCCGTACGGACCAGACGGTCTCCACCCCGGCGGCGGCGAGCCTGTCCCGCGTGAGCGCCTTGTTCTTGGCGGTCAGGCAGGCGCACCAGTCCTTGCGGGGAAGCCCGAAATAGTCGGCCGCCAGGGCGGTCTCGGGCTGGATGTGGTCGGAGTTGGAGAAGATCGCCTCGGGCGGGTGGTGACGGGCGATCGTGTCGATCACCGAGCGGACGTCGCGGACGTCGGTCCGCAGGGCCTCCACGCCGGGGTGACGTTCGGGCTGGTCGGTGAGCAGCGTCACCTCGCATCCCAGCGCCCGGGCCGCGGGAAGGAATCCATTGGTGACCGAGTCGGTCGGATTGAGCGCGGTGAGGTACAGCCGCACGCAGGGCACCCCCGGATCAGGTAAGGCTAACCTAACTAGCGCATCCTAGCCGTATGGAGATCATCCCGCTGCCCGACATGCTAATCACCAAGAAAGTCCGTGTTGGCATGGGTTCGCTGGGCATTTCGGTCGGTTCTTCCGGGCGGGTGGGGGCGGCATAGGATGGACAGTCTGCTGGGAGGAGGCGCGCGTGGAGGAGATCTCGCAGGAGGGGCTGCTCGGACCCTTGCTTCTGGCGCGAGGAGGGGTCGACAGGTCCGCTCTTCACCGAAACGACGAGGCCTGGCTGAAGTCTGCATGGGCCGACCCAGGCACGCGTGTCCTGCTCATCAACGACGGCAACACGCTGATCCGCCGTCACAACGGCACGGCCGAGTTGGTGTTCCTGGCTCCGCATCAGGCACCGGCGGGCGAGCGCTACCTTCTCGGCGTCGACCCCCAGGGCGTCGCGTACTTCGCCGTCGCGGTCGAGGCCCCGCTGCCACTTCCGGCTCCGCTGCCGCTGCCCGGGGGCACCGAGGTGGCCGGGGCGATCCAGGACGTCCCCGACTGGGCCGATGTCGCCTCCGAAGGGCTGCGCAAGGCGGGGGCGGCGCTCGGCGACCGCGACGCCGGCCTGCTGGTCAATGCCGTCGCCCTGGAGGCGTGGCACGCCACCCACGACCACTGCCCGAGGTGCGGCACCCCGACGAACGTCGCCGCCGGCGGTCACATGCGGGTCTGTCCCGAGGACGGCAGCCAGCACTTCCCCCGCGTCGACCCCGCCGTCATCATGCTGGTCCACGACGGCCGCGACCGCTGCCTTCTCGCTCGCGGCCCGCAGTGGCCCGAGGGGCGGTTCTCGGTCCTCGCGGGGTTCGTGGAGTCCGGCGAGTCGCTGGAGCAGGCCGTCGCGCGTGAGGTGTTCGAGGAGGTGGGGGTCACCGTCACCGCCCCGCGCTACATGGGGAGCCAGCCGTGGCCCTTCCCGCGCAGCCTGATGCTCGGCTTCTTCGCGCAGGCCACCACCACGAAGATCATCTGTGACCCCGAGGAGATCGCCGAGGCGTTCTGGGTGACCCGCGCCGAGCTCGGCGCCGCCGTGGAGAACGGCGAGATCCGGCTCCCGCCCGGCGTCTCCATCGCCCGCCGCCTCATCGAGACGTGGTACGGCTCGTACCTGCCCGGCGACTGGTGAACCCCGGGCCCGCGAGCGAGTACGGGCCTTACGCGCTCGGGACATCCGTGAAGGGAGACTGGTGAACCCCAGGCCCGCGAGCGGGTACGGGCCGTACGCGCTCGGGACGTCCGTGAACGGCGAACGGCGACCGGGAGACCCCGATCGCCGCTGGACCTGCCGTGGCCGCTTCAGGACTGCGCGCGCGCGAGCAGCCCCTTCAGCTTGATGACGGAGGGATTGGTGAGCGCGGTGCCGTCTTCGAGTACGACGGTGGGGACCACCTGGTTCCCGCCGTTGACGCTCATGACGAACTCCGCCGCGGCGGGGTTGGCCTCGATGTCGATCTCCTGGTAGGAGATGCCTTCCCGCGTCAGCTGGCTCTTCAGCCGTTTGCACGGACCGCACCAACTGGTGGTGTAGACCTTGAGCGCCATAGCGTGATTTATCCCTTCACGTCCTCCGATTGGCCACTAGCTGGCAACACCGTGAGGATCGCTCGTGTTCCCGGCGCTCTAGAAGACGGATCTGCGGGCGCTGACCTTGTGAAGACCGGGCAGGTGGATCGCGGCCCTCTGCTCGGCCAGGGTCTTCCGCTCGGACGACGTGTCCCGCTCGGCCGACGTGTCCCGCTGAACCGCGGTCTTGCGCGGCACCGTGGTCTTCCGCTGGATCGCGGTGTTCCGTTGCGCGGAGGCGTTCCGCTGCGTCGCGGTCTTCCGCTGCGCCGAGGTCTGCTGCTGGGCGTCCGTCCTCGGCGGCGCGGGCGGTGCCAGCTTGCCCGCGACCCACTCGGCGATGCCCGTGGCGACACCGGGCTCGCGGTAGAGCGGCGCGCTGTGGTTGATGCCCGGCACGACCCGGATGTTCATCGCCACACCCACCTGGTTGAGCTGCTCCTTCAGCAACTCGCTCTGGTAGGCGGGGACGAACTCGTCCTTGGAGTGCACGGTCAGTACGGGCGCGTCGTGCGCGCTCGCGTGCCAGGGCACCTCCATGCTGGACCAGACCTTCGCGCACGCGCCGGTCGGACGGCAGTGGCCCGCGAGCGCGATGGCGGCCTGACGGAGCTTGCGCTGCTCGAAGTCGGCCCCCTCGTCACCGTCGGAGTACGCGGTGAGCGGGGAGACCACGGGGGAGACCCCGACGACGCCGCGCAACCCCGGGATGCCGTCCTTGTACGTGCCGACGGCCGTCGCGAGGTGGCCCCCCGCGGAGAACCCGATGACGACATAGCGGTCGGGGTCGAAGGAGAACAGGTCGGCGTGCCTGCGGGCGGTGGCGATGGCCGACAGCGTGTCGGTGCGCTGCGCCGGCCACGGCGCTTCCTGCGAGAGCCGGTAGTTGATGTTGAAGACCGTGTAGCCCATCGAGGCGTACATGCGGGTGACCTCGGTCATGTACTTCTTGTCGCCGCCGCTCCACCAGCCACCGTGGATGACGAACACACCCGGCCTGCGCCCCGCGTCCGGCTGCCACCACACGTCCATGCGCTGGTGCGCCGACTGCCGCCCGTAGGAGTAGGTGCGGACCACCGTCGAGGCCAGCACGTCCTCCGAGGGAGTGGCGCTGGGGGTGGGTGTAGGTGTGGGGGTGGGGGTGGGGGACGGAGCGGTCATCGCACCGGCCGGCGACGCCACGGCGGGTGCCAGGGCCACGGCGGCGGCCAGAGCGAGCGATCCCACCGTTACCGCGCTTCTCACTGGGCTCTTTCCTTCCCCGTAATCATGACACCCCATTGTGGTGCAAAATGCCTCGGTTGTGCACGCGCGAGCGCCCCGGTGGCGGACACCCAGGTGCCTTGATGATGCCCGTACAGCACTGGGTTGTGTACATGAGAAGCCACGCGCGTGGTTCGCTGCTGGAAGGATGATGCCAGCACCCCTGTCCGCATCGCACGTTAGGAGGCCCAGTTGGAGCGCGAAGACGCCCTCGCCGGGCTCGACCCGGAGCAGCGCGAGGTGGCCGAGGCGGTGCGGGGGCCGGTCTGCGTGCTCGCCGGCGCGGGCACGGGCAAGACCCGGGCGATAACCCACCGCATCGCCCACGCCGTCCGCACGGGCGTGGTCGACGCGCAGGGCGTTCTGGCCGTGACCTTCACCACGCGTGCCGCCGGCGAGCTCAAGCACCGCCTGCGCGACCTCGGCACCCACGGTGTCCAGACGCGCACCTTCCACGCCGCCGCGCTGCGCCAGCTCACCTACTTCTGGCCCCGGGTGATCGGCGGCGATCCGCCGAAAGTGGTCGAGTCCAAGCTGCCGCTCCTGATCGACGCCTGCCGCGAGCTGCGGCGCAACCCCGACCGGGGCGAGCTCCGCGACGTGGCGAGCGAGATCGAGTGGGCCAAGGTCACCCAGGTCGGGCCGGAGGACTACCCCGGGCTCGCCGCGAAGTCCGGCCGCACGCCCCCGATCCCCCCCGAGGAGGTCGCGCGCCTGTACGAGGCGTACGAGACGCTGAGGCGCCGGCGTCACCTGGTCGACTTCGAGACCATCCTTGAGCTCACCGCCGCGGTGATGACCGAGCACGAGGAGGTCGCCTCCCAGATCCGCCGGCAATATCGCTACTTCGTGGTCGACGAGTACCAGGACGTCAACCCGCTGCAGAAGCTCCTGCTCGACACCTGGCTCGGCGGGCGTGACGACATCTGCGTCGTCGGCGACCCGAACCAGACCATCTACTCCTTCAGCGGCGCGACGCCGCGCTACCTCACCAACTTCGCCGTCGAGCACCCGTCCTCCACGGTCATCAAGCTGGTGCGCGACTACCGCTCGACTCCGCAGGTCGTCGGCCTGGCCAACAGCGTGCTCGCGAAGTCGCGCACCCCCCACCGGCTGGAGCTCGTCGCGCAGCGGCCCGACGGCCCGAGGCCGGTCTTCGCCGAGTGCGACGACGAGCCCGCAGAGGCCGAGACCGTCGCGAGGCGCGTCAAGGAGCTGATCTCCCAGGGCGTGCCCACGCGCGAGATCGCGGTGCTGTTCCGCGTCAACGCCCAGACCGAGGTGTACGAGCAGGCGTTCGCCCAAGCGGGCATTCCTTATCTCCTGCGCGGCGCCGAGAGGTTCTTCGAGCGGCCCGAGGTACGGCAGGCCGTCGTGCTGCTGAGGGGGGCCGCTCGCTCGGCCAACGACCAGGAGCCGCTCGCGCAGGCCGTCCACGGCATCCTCGCCGGCATCGGCCTCACCGCCGAGGCGCCGGGGGGCGGCACCGCGCGCGAGCGCTGGGAGTCGCTGAACGCCCTGGCGGAGCTGGCCGAGGACCTCGCGGCCGAGGGCGGCGACCTGCCGCGCTTCGTCGCCGAGCTGGAGCGCCGCGCCACCGAGCAGCACGCCCCGCCGATCGAGGGCGTGACGCTCGCCTCCCTGCACGCCGCCAAGGGTCTTGAGTGGGACGCGGTGTTCCTGGTCGGCCTCACCGACGGCATGCTCCCGATCATCTACGCCGAGACCCCTGAGCAGGTCGAGGAGGAGCGGCGCCTGCTCTACGTCGGCGTCACCCGCGCGCGCGCCCACCTCCACCTGTCATGGGCGCTCGCCCGCTCGCCGGGGGGGCGCAAGGCCCGGCGCGCGTCGCGCTTCCTGGACGGGCTCACCGGCGTCACCGCCGGCGCCGCAGGCCGTACGGGCGCTCAGGCGAGCGCCAGGCGTTCCGGGCAGTCCCGCGTCGCGACCCCGATCCAGTGCCGGGTCTGCGGCAAGACCCTGACCGTCGGCGCCGAGCAGAAGCTCGGCCGCTGCTCCTCCTGTCCCGCCGACTATGACGAGGAACTGCTCGAACGGCTTAAGCTCTGGCGTACGAACGCGGCGAAAGAGGCGAAGGTGCCCGCATACGTCGTGTTCACTGACGTTACGCTCCAGGCGATGGCCGAGCGGGTCCCCACATCCGAGGAAGGCCTGCTCTCGATCGCCGGTATCGGCCGCGTCAAGCTGGAGCGGTACGGCGAGGCCGTGCTGGAGATCTGCCGCGGAGGGGAAGTGACGTGAACGAGGCGCTCAAGGAGGTCCTCGACCTGCTCGACCTGGAGCAGATCGAGCTCGACATCTTCCGGGGGCGGAGCCCGGAGGAGCGCATCCAGAGGGTCTTCGGCGGGCAGGTGGCGGCGCAGGCACTGGTGGCGGCGGGGCGCACGGTGCCCTCCGACCGCCCGGTCCACTCGCTGCACGCGTACTTCATCAGACCCGGCGACCCGGCGATCCCCATCGTCTACAACGTCGAGCGCGTCCGCGACGGCCGGTCCTTCACGACCCGCCGGGTGGTCGCGATCCAGCACGGCAAGACCATCTTCGCGCTGTCCGCGTCCTTCCACGTCTTCGAGGAGGGCGTCAGCCACCAGGCGGCGAGTATGCCGGTCGTGCCCGAACCCGAGACCCTGCCGATCTTCCAGGACCGTATGCGCGATCTGGTGGGAGACACGGAGCCCTGGAGCGAGTGGCTGGCCAAGCCGCGCCCGGTGGACGCGCGCTACGTCACGCCGCTCACCTGGGAGGCGCACCGCGACCCCTCGCTGCGCGGCTCCGAGACGCAGGTGTGGTTCCGCTACGACGCCGACCTGCCGGACGACCCGCTCCTGCACGTCGTGCTCGCGGCCTACGCCTCCGACTACACGCTGGTCGACACCGTGCTGCTGTCGCACGGGCTGGCCTGGGGCGCCTCGAACGTCATCGGCGCCTCCCTCGACCACGCCATGTGGTTCCACCGTCCGCTCAAGGTCGACGACTGGGTCCTGTACGCGCAGGAGTCGCCGTGGTCGGGCAACGCGCGCGGCCTCGCCCAGGGGCAGATGTTCACTCCCACCGGAGAGCTTGCGGTCTCGGTCGTGCAGGAGTGCATGATTCGTGTCGCGAATCCGTGAAATCGCAGGTAGAAAATGTGTTGCCGGGCTGCGCGGTCCGCGTTTAGAGTCATGCACAAGCCGGTCGGACGATCCCCGTCCGACCCCGCACTCGATTGGGAGGTGACCACCGTGAAGACGATTCTGATCTCGAAGTTCGCCACGCCGTGGCTCGCTTCCCTGCGGAGCAGCAGCACTGTCGTTCCCGCCGCAGCCGAGCGGAGCATGAGCGCTCCGATCACGCCCACGACCCTCGGCCTCACGGCTGATGGCCCGGCGAAACTTCGGCAGGAGAAGACTGCCCGCGTCCAGGCTGCCCTGGGCTCGGCCGCCTTCGCCTACGGCGACACCGCCATGGTCACCGCGCACCCGATCGCTTTCGAGCGACAGGCCGGCGACCCGCAGACCACGAGCACCGCCAATGGTGGGGTGCAGGGTCCGCCACCCTGGAGGCAACCGGTCACAACCTGACCGGTTGATAAAGCCTCCAGGCCGCGGATCCGTACCAGGATCCGCGGCCTTCTTGTTGTCCGGCCGCCATGATCCGACCACCCAAGAGGTAAAAGACCAGATCAACAGCAGACAGAAAGGTGACGCAGATGGCGGTTTGGACGACCATGGACCTGGTCGACGAAGCCGATATCCCGTGTCGTACCGACCCCGACCTGTGGTTCGCCGAGTCCCCCGACGACGTCGAGTTCGCCAAGGCACTCTGTGGTGGGTGCCCGATCCAGAAGGCCTGCCTGGCCCGCGCGCTGGAGCGCGAGGAGCCGTGGGGCGTCTGGGGCGGGGAGCTCGTTCTCAGGGGAACCGTCGTTCCCAAGAAGAGGCCGCGTGGGCGTCCTCGCAAGACCCCGGTCGCAGCCTGAAACACCTCGTAACCCTTCTTAGCAAGCCCAAAGACTTCGAAAGGACCACTCCGATGGCCACTCTTCCTTCTTGGACCAGCGAGATGCCTTATATGCACAAAGAACTGGTTCACGACCGAATACAAACCCTTCACCGCGAGGCTGAGGAGCAACGGCTCGTCAACAAGATCGTCCGCGTGCAGAGGGCCCGCAAGCAGGCCGAACGCGCTTCCGTACGCTTGCGGCAGGCGCTCGCGCGCATGGTCTGACGCGATGACGACACGCCCGTGATCATGGCGCCGCATGCTCGTGGAACCGCCGTGACCACCGCGTGGAGATGACAATCGAAGGGGCGGATCCGGCAACCCGGATTCGCCCCTTCGCCGTGCGCTCTCCCCGATTCACCGTGCGTTCACGAAAATCCCGGCCCCCGGATCAGCGCGAGAATTCCACGCCTTCGGCCAGGCCGAAAGCGACCACGCCTTCCGGCACGGGCAAAGAACCCGAGTCCTCCGGTCAGGGCGAGGGTGGTCGGGTCTTCCGGTCAGGGTGAGGGTGGTCGGGTCTTCCGGTCAGGGTGAGGAACCCGCGTCCTCCGGCCAGGGCAAGAGCGGTCGCGCCTTCCGTGCAGGGCGAAAGCGACCGCGTCTTCCGGTCAGGGCAAGGTACCCGCGTCCTCCGGTGAGGGCGCGAGCGACCTTGACCCGTCTTCCGGTACGGGCGGGCTCAGGAGGCGGCGAGGGCGGTGGGCATGCCCTCGGGGTCGTCGTCGGAGAAGCCGGGGACCCATCGGACGACCTCGTCGCGGAAGCGCGCCGTGGCGCCGAGCTGGCACAGCACACCGATGCCCGCGGCGTGGACCCGGTTGATCAGCACGTACGAGGGCGGCAGGTTGAGCTGGCGCACGACGTTCGTCGGGCGAAGATCGGTCACGGTCGCGACCTGCCGCTGGAGCCACTCCCGGCTGAAGGTGAACTCCTCCACCTGGGTCGGCTCGACGTACGGCGCGAGGAAGGCCCGCAGCGCCTCGGTGTCGACCTCGATGTGGGGACGGATGAACCCCTCGTCGCGAAGGCCCTGGACGACGGTGCTCATGTCGCCCTTGTTGAAGATGCGCGTGAGCGTGCCGAAGACCTCGGGGTAGCCGTCGGGCATGCGGTTCACCGCGCCGAAGTCGAGCACCCCGAGGCGGCCGTCGGGCAGGATGCGGAAGTTGCCGGGGTGAGGGTCGGCGTGCAGCATGCCGGCGCGGGCGGGGGAGCTGAACAGGAAACGCACGAACAGCAGCCCGGCGCGGTCGCGCTGCTCCTTGGTGCCGTCGGAGATGATTCTGGAGAGCGGTGTGCCGTCCATCCACTCGGTGACCAGGATCTGCTCGTTGGCGGCGATGACGTCCGGCACGCGGAAGTCGGGGTCGTCGTGGAACGCCATGGCGAAGCCGTGCTGGGCCTCAGCCTCCCGGAGGTAGTCGAGCTCCTCGGAGATGCGCTCTCGCAGCTCGCCCACCACGGCCTTGATGTCGAGCCCCGGCAACAGCACGCCGAAGAGCTTCCCGAGCCGTGCGAGCTGGTTGAAGTCGGCCAGCAGCGCCTTGCCCGCGCCGGGGTACTGGATCTTGACGGCGACCTCCCGGCCGTCGTGCCAGACGGCCTTGTGTACCTGGCCGATCGAGGCGGCGGCGGTGGGGGTGTCCTCGAACTCCAGAAAGTTCTCCCGCCAGTCGTCGCCGAGCTGCTCGGTGAGGACCGCGTGCACCGTGGACGCCGGCAGCGGCGGCGCCGCGTCCTGCAGCTTGGTCAGCGTCGCCCGGTAGGGCCCGGCGATCTCGGGCGGGAGCGCCGCCTCGAAGATCGACAGAGCCTGGCCGAGCTTCATCGCGCCGCCCTTGAGCTCGCCCAGGACCCGGAAGATCTGCTCGGAGGTGCGCTGCTGGATCTCCTGGGCGACGATCTCGGCGGACTTCCCACCGATCCGTTTGCCCAGCCCGAGAGCGGTGCGGCCGGCGAACCCCAAAGGGAGCGTCGCCAGCTTGGCGGAACGCGTCACGGCATGTTGGGGGAAGTCACTCACGCGACCATTGTTAGCGGACCGAACTGGTTTCGACTACAACGACATTGCGGATGAGTGCTCCACGAGCGTTTTTTCCAACGCCAATCAGGCATTACGTCAACTGTGCTATTGGTCACAATCGGCTCCAGGCCGTCGACAGAACCCAGCACATGACCGGCCGCCTGCGCCGCGACCAGCGTTGACAGCACCGTGTCGCAGGCGATCTCGCCCGCAGGGAAACCGCCGAGCCGGGCGCCGACGACCGGCCATGAGGGGTCGCGGTCGCGCCGGGTCAGGTCGAGGCACCTCAGGCATGGGGTGCGCCCGGGGAGCACCAGGGGGCCCACCGAGCCGACCCCCTCACCCGCCGTCACGAGCAGATGGGGGATGCCGAGGGTCACGAGCTCCCGGGCCACCACACCGTCGAGCGGCCCCACGGGAGCCAGGACCACCAGGTCGGGACGGCGGGCGCCATCGGTGAGGTGGGAGGCCACGCGGCCCGTCCAGGCGTTGACGCCCGGCGCCACGCGGCGCGCGACCGCCACGGCGCCGTCTTCTCTGGAGAGCCCGACCTCCGCGAAGGAGAGCCCGCCCGGGACGACGTCCTCGTGGCGGGCCGGGCCCGGGTCGACCACGCACAGGTGGCCGATGCCCGCGGCGGCGAGGAGGGCGACCATCTGGGCGCCGACCCGGCCCGCGCCGTACACCCGGAGGTAGGCCGCGCGGCGGGTCTCCAGCGCGGCCAGCCCGCCGTCGCCCGCGTCGGCGGGTGACAGGGACAGGGCGGCGAGGTCGGGCCCGAGCCGGTCGCGCTCGGAGGCGGACAACCCGCGCAGCGGCTCGGGCCGCACCGACGCGTCGTCGAGCAGCCCGCGCTCGGTCAGCAGGCGCATGACCTGGTGGACGGTGCCCTCGTCGAGATCGCCATGGGCGATGAGCTCGTCGAGCGTGCGCGTGCCGTCGAGGCTTTCTACGAACCTGCGCATGCGGGGTTCGAGATCGGTCAGCACCACGGCCCGGAGGGGATGGACGCCGAGCTGGAGGGTGCGGTCGTCACGGTCGAGGCGGCGCAGCGCGGGCTTCAGCCGGGGCCGGACGGGCTGCCGGGCGGGCCGGCGTGCGGGAGGCGGTGAAGTGGTCACGGTCGCGCAGCCTGGCACACCTCCACCCCGGGCCGAGGCCGGTTGTGCCCACCTGTGGATAACTTCGGAGGACGACGCGGCGAGCCGGGGGGAACTCGGGAGACGACGACGTGACCCGGATGACCTCCGCGAGGCGACGACGTGAACCGGATGACCTCCGCGAGACGATGATCGGAGCCGGATCGTCCTTTGAGCAGGTGACGGGAGCCGGCCGCCTCCGTCCTGCGGTCACGGATCCGGATGGGTGCGGGAGGCGGCGACAGGGGTGATGCGCCCTGGGCGAACAAGAATGGACCGGTCCCGTCTCGCAGGCCCCGTGCTCACCATCTCGTGGGGCAGGTGTGAGTCAAGTGGTTGTTGAACATTACGCGAACGCGGATTGACCAGGGAAAACGTGATTCACCCCCTGTGGAATCCCACAAGTCTCGGCTACCGTGCATATGTGCCCCCCGAGACAGTCGAGGTCCGCCGGAGTGCACGCCGACGGCGGACCGTATCCGCATACCGCGATGGCGACAAGACCATCGTGCTCCTGCCTGCCGGTTTGAGCAGTGTGGATGAGGAACAATGGGTGCGCCGCATGCTCGATCGGCTGGCGGCCAAGGAGCAGCGCAGGCGCCCGAGCGACGACGACCTGCTCGGGCGGGCCAAAGAGCTGGCCACCCGCTATCTCGACGACCAGGCGTGGCCGACCAGCGTGCGATGGGTGGACAACCAGCGGCACCGCTGGGGTTCGTGTACCCCTGACCACGGCAGCATCCGCCTCTCGACGCGCCTGCGGGGCATGCCCTCCTGGGTGGTCGACTATGTGATCATGCATGAGCTGGTGCACCTGCTGGTGCCGAGTCACGGTCCCCGCTTCTGGGCGCTGGTGGAGCGCTATCCCAAGGCCGAGCGCGCGCGTGGCTTCCTGGAGGGCTACTCCATGGCCGCCAATGGTTCTGTGGAGGAGTGTTGAGGCTCGCGGCCGTCCTGGTCACGCCCGAGATGGGCAAGGGGGCGCCGCCCGGGATCGACCCCGGCGACTTCCTGCTCGCCCTGGCTGAGGACACCTACGAGATCGTCGCCGGGCTCGACCTGGTGGAGCCGGTGATCCTCGCCGCCGGTGTGGACGGGCTGGACGACCTCGCCTGGCCGGGCACCCGCGTGTTCCCGCTCTCCGATCAGGCAGGTCCCGCCGAGGCGTTCGCCGCCCTCCGGCCGTACGGCGAGGAGGCGGTGGTGATCAGCGGTGACGCGCCCGACCTGCCCCCGCTGCTGATCGGCAAGCTCTTCCGCGAGCTGGGCCGCGCGCCCATCGCGGTCTGCCCGGCCGCCGACGGCGGCGCGGTGGCGATGGCCGCCAGGCTGCCGTACCCCGCGTGGGCCTCGGCCGGCATGGACGATCACGACGTGGTCGCACGGCTCCGCGGCCAGGCGCCCGGAAGCCGCATGGTCGCCACCGGCCCCGGCTGGCACCGCCTGCGCGGCCCCGGCGACATCGCCCGGCTGGACCCCGGCCTCGAAGGCTGGGAGAACACCCGGGCACTGCTCAGCGTGTAGCCGCCGTCAGTGCCCGGCGACCGGCAGCGACAGCCGGGTCAGCACGGCCCGGTGGTCGGTGCCCGGAATGTCGTACACCTGGTACCCCAGCACAGAGATGCGCTGGTCGGCGAGCACATGGTCGATCGTGATCATCGGGGGCACCCGCTTGTTGGCCGGCCAGGTCGGGGTCAGGCCGTTGCCGGTCGTGTCGCCCGCGTCGTGGTAACCCCGGGCGATCAGACGCCGCAGCTCGGCATGGTCGAGGCTCGCGTTGAAGTCGCCGGCCAGGATGCGGAACGGTCCAGATGCCGGTCCCGGCGGCAGCGCCCGCAGCCCCTCGGCCCACTGCGTGGCCTGACGGCCCAGCGGGGGAAGTGTGTGCACGTCGACGACCTCGACCTGCGTTCCCCCGGGCAGGCTCAGCCGGACCGCGGGCATGTTGTGGCCGATCACCTGGAACAGCCCGTCGAGACGGGTGACCGGATGGCTGGAGTAGACGCCGCTTCCCGCCGCGCTCCACTCGTCCTGCAGGACGCGGTAGGGCATCAGCTCCTTCAGCCCCGCCGCGTCGAGATCGGCCACGGCCGCCGGAGTGAGCTCCTGGGTGTTGAGGATGTCGGGCCGGTGCCGGCGGACCAGGTCGACCACGGTCTCCGCGTCACCGCGTCCGAAGAAGAGGTTCGTCGTGAGCACCGTGAACGGCCGGCCTGAAGCGGCCTGGGCGTCCCCGAAGGCGCGGGGGAGCACGCTGAACCCCAGCGCCACGGACGTGGCGACGGAGACGGCGGTCACGGCCTTCTTCTTGGACAGGACCGAGAGCAGCACCGGCAGCAGTGAGCCCGCCGCGGCGTACGGCGTGGCCGTCATGATCTGCTCGGAGAACGACCCGCGCTCGAAGCCGCCCACCCGGGTGACGGCCCAGGCGGCGAACGGCGTCACCGCGAGCCAGGCCAGTGTGCCCGGCACGCGCAGTCGGAGCCGTCGGCGGCCAGGGGTCACTATCACGCCGCCCACCTGTGTCTCGGCCGTGGCTTTCACCCATCTCAAGGTTCGGCTCGGTGTTCCGATCACGACCCTATCGAGCGGATGTAGGAACCGCGTGAAGAAGCCGGGACGACAGGGGGCGTGTCAAGGGGAGGAGCGATACCCGGGCTCAGACCCGTCAGGACAGCACGAGCGCCCTCGCCCGGCGGGCGAGCCTGCGTGTCGCCTCATCCGTCGGCTCGGGGATGTCGTCGACCGGGACCCACCGCAGCTCCAGCGACTCGTCGCTGATCACGTACTCGGCTCCCGGCGGCGCCACCGCGCCGTACTCGATGTCGAGGTGCCAGGAGTGCGGCGGATGGCACCACACCCGATGGCGGTCGAGCGCGAGCGGCCCCGGCAGCAGCCGGAGCCCGGGGATGCCGGACTCCTCGGTCGCCTCGCGCAGCGCGGCGGCTTCGAGCGACGCGTCGGACACCTCGCAGTGCCCGCCCATGGGCAGCCACATCTGGGCCTTCGAATGCAGGGTCAGCAGCACCTTGGCGCCGTCGTGGGACAGCACCGCCGTGGTGGCCGTGAGGTGGCCCGCCGCGCACGAACGCCACATGGCGTCGTCGTGGGCGTGCAGGTGATCCACGAACTCCTTGCGGAGCAGTTCCTCGGCGGGGGTCGGCGCCGTCCACAGGCTCAGCGCGGCTCGTGCCTCGTCGCGCAGCGTCATTCGCCGCCGGGCTCCTTCGTGCCCGGTTCCCCGGGGCCGGGCGGGGTGCCGGTGTCGCCGGGCTTCTCCGGAGATCCGCCCTCACGTCCTCCCTGGTCCTCGAACGAGGAGAGGTCGAACCTCGCCTCGCCCCGGACGAAGGCCTGGGGGTCGTCGAGGTCACCGGCGGTCGGCATGAGGTCGGGGTGGGACCACACCGCGTCGCGCCCGTCGACGCCGCGGTCGGCGGCGAGGGCCTGCCACAGCGCGGCGGCCTCCCGCAGGCGACGCGGACGGAGCTCCAGCCCCACGAGCGTGGCGAAGGTGCGCTCCGCCGGCCCTCCGGTCGCGCGGCGCCGCCGCACGGTCTCGGACAGAGCGGCCGAGGAGGGCAGCTTGCCCTCCGCCGCGGAGTCCACCACCGTGCCGACCCAGCCCTCGACCAGGGCGAGGATGGTCTCCAGCCGTACGAGCGCGATCTTCTGGCGCTCGGTCTCCTCGGGCTTGAGCAGCGCCCCGCCGCTCAGAGCCTCCTGGATCTGCTCGGGGTTGTTGATGTCGAGCCCGCGGATCTGCTCCTCCAGGGCGGAGGTGTCCACGGTGATGCCCTTGGCGTACTCCTCGACGGCGCCGAAGAGCTGGGTGCGCAGCCACGGGACGTGCTGGAAGAGGCGGTGGTGCGCGGCCTCCCGCAGCGCCAGGTACAGGCGGATCTCCTCGGCGGGGATCTCCAGGCCGTGGCTGAACGCGGCGATGCCGCCGGGCAGCAGCGCCGCGGTCTCCGACAGCGGCAGCCCGATGTCGGAGGAGCCGATCACCTCGGGGGCCAGCGTGCCGAGGGCCTGGCCGATCTGGGTGCCGACCATCATGCCGCCCATCTGGCGCATCATGCCCATCAGCGGCCCGAGTTGCGCGGCCATCGCCTGGGCCTCGCCGCCGAGACCCGCGCCGCCCAGGACGCCGCCCATGGTCTCGACCATGCGCTCGGCGATCGGGTCGCAGAGGCGCTTCCAGACCGGGACGGTCTTCTCGATCCACTCCGAACGGCTCCACGCCTCCGGATTGGTCAGGCCGCTCGGCAGATCGGTGACCTCGTTCAGCCAGAGGTCGGCGAGGCGGAGCGCGTCGACGATCTGGCGGCGCTCGCCTTCCATGACGCTCGGATCGCCTTCGGCGACCACGGCGTGGCGCGCGATGTTCTTGGCCATATCCCAATTGACGGGCCCAGAGCCCGCTGGGGCCGAGAGCATGTCGGCGAACTGGCGCATGGCCGCGGCCATCTGCTCCGGGTCGCCGAACATCGCGAACGGATTCTCGTTGGGGTCGTTTTCGCGACCTGGCAGGTCAGTCACCGCTCTACCTCGTGCAGGATGGAGGAGTCCACATCCGCCACGTTATCCGTCGTAGGGCGGATCAGTGCAAAGTGAGGACCTCGTGCCTACCTCGAAACGCCTCCGGCCACCGGTCGTCGCCGTCACCGGCGCGGCCACAGGGCTGGGCAGGGAGTTCCTCTCCCGGGTCGCCTCGTCTGCGGATTTCCGCCGCGTGGTGGCGATAGACGACCAGCGAGGCGACGTCCCGAACGTCACCTGGCGGGTTCTCGACGTCCGAGATCCGCTCTTGGCGAACCGGATCTCCGACGTCGACGTCCTGGTCCATCTCGCCTCCGACTACCGGCTCGACGCGGACCCGGCCGAGCGCCGCGCCTACAACCTCAGGGCGGCGCAGACCGTGCTCACGGCCTCGGCCGCCGCGCGGGTGCGGCGGGTGGTCCTGGTGACGAGCGCGATGGTCTACGGGGCGGTGCCGGACAACCCGGTTCCGCTGCCCGAGGACGCGCCGGTGGCCGCCGAGCCCGACTCCGGCGTGGTCGGCGACCACCTGGAGATCGAGGCCCTGGTGCGGCGCTGCCTTCGCAGTCATCCCGGCCTGGAGGTGACCGTGCTGCGGCCGGCCGCCGTTGTGGGGCCGGGCATGGACACGGTGGTCACGCGCCACTTCGAGGCTCCGCGCCTGCTCACCGTCAAGGGCTCGGCTCCGCACTGGCAGTTCTGCCACGTGGACGACCTGGTGTCGGCCCTTGAGCTGGCGGCGCTCGGCCTGGTCTCCGGGGTCGTCACCGTCGGCAGCGACGGATGGCTGGAAATGGAGCAGGTCGAGGAGCTGTCCGGCCTGCGGCGCTTCGAGCTGCCCGCCGGGCTGACCTTCGGCACCGCGCAGCGGCTGCACCGCCTCGGCATCACGCCGGCCCCCGCCACCGACCTGCACTATGTCGTCTACCCCTGGGTGGTCGACTGCGCCTCCCTGCGTGCCGCCGGGTGGAAGCCCGCCTGGACGAACGAGGCCGCGCTCCAGCAGCTTCTGGATCTCCGCGAGGGCAAGCACGCGGTCGTCGGCCGCCGCCTTTCCGGCAAGGAGGCCACGCTCACCGCCGCCGGCGCCACCGTCGCCGTGATCGGCACCGCCGCGATCGTCCGCAGAGCACGCCGCAAGCGGCGGATCTAGGCGGAACCAGGCGGAACCAGGCGGATCTAGAGGGATCGCAGCGGATCTAGGAGGAGTTCTGGGGTCCCCCGCCGGACCTGCGGGTGTACGGGTCCGGCAGCGGATCCGGGCACCCCTATGGGCATGGAGATCTCCGGCCACGTCCGGGCCGCGGAGTACCCTCATGGCGTGGACGTCATCCGATTGCTGGGCATTCGCGACACCCCGCTCTCCGTGGACGAGGTCCTCGGTGCCGTCGGCGACCATGCGGCGGGCGGTACGACCATCTTCGTCGGCACCGTGCGAAGCCAGGACCACGGCAAGCCCGTCACCCTGCTCTCGTACTCCGCGCACCCGAGCGCGGAGGCCGAGCTGCGCCGCGTCGCCGAGAAGGTCGCCGCCGACTTCCCCCTGACCGCGCTCGCGGCCGTCCACCGGGTCGGCGATCTGGAGCTGGGCGACACGGCGGTGATCGTCGCCGTGGCGGCCGCCCATCGGGGCGAGGCGTTCGAGGCCTCCCGGCGCCTGATCGACGACCTCAAGCGGGAAGTGCCCATCTGGAAGCACCAGGTCTTCGCCGACGGCTCCGCCGAATGGGTCGGCGCCTGCGGCTGACCAGGGGGTTCACCGAACCTGAGGCTGTGATTGACCTGGATGTCCGCCCTGTGTGTGTCCGCGTAACCGTCGTCCCGGCGAGCGCATAGAGTTGCCCCCATGTCCCGACGACGTCTGACGTTGATGGTTGCGGGCGTGCTCACGCTCGTGCTCGGCGGCGCCGGCGCGCTGCTGCCCGTGCCGTACGTCGCCCTGAGCCCCGGTCCGACGGAGAACACTCTGGGCGACGTCAAGGGCAAGCCGGTCATCAGCATCTCGGGGCACCAGACCTATCCCACCTCAGGCAAGCTGAGCCTGGTCACCGTGGCATACCAGGGCGGGCCCGAGGCCCACATCGACCTGCTCACCGCGCTGCGCGGCTGGATGGACCCCACCGTCGCCGTCGTGCCCGAAGAGACGATCTTCCCCAAGGCCGTGTCGGTGAAAGAGGTCGAGGAGCAGAACACCCAGGAGATGAGCAGCTCCCAGCAGGACGCGACCGCCGCGGCGCTGAACGAGCTGAAGATCCCCATCAAGGTCATCGTGGCCGTGGCCTCCACGCAGAAGGGCAAGCCCGCCGACGGCAAGCTGCTGCGCAACGACGAGATCACCGCCGTCGACGGCGCGCCGGTCCGCACGGTGGACGAGGTCGCGGCCGGCGTGCGCAAGCACAAGGCCGGCGAGCAGGTCGAGTTCAGCGTCGTGCGCGACGGCAAGCCCATGACCCTCAAGATCGGCACGGTGGCGGGCGCCAACGGCTCCATCGTCGGCATGATCATGGGCACCCAGTTCAAGTTCCCGTTCACCGTGAACGTCAACGTCGGTGACGTCGGCGGCCCGAGCGCCGGCCTGATGTTCTCCCTGGGCATCTACGACAAGCTCACCCCCGGCCCGCTCACGGGCGGCTCGTCGATCGCCGGCACCGGCACGATCACTCCCGACGGCAAGGTCGGCCCGATCGGCGGCATCCAGCAGAAGATGGTCGGCGCGCGCGACGCGGGGGCCACGATCTTCCTGACCCCCGCCGACAACTGCGACGACGCCGTCCAGGCGGTCCCGAAGGGCCTTCGTCTCGTGAAGGTGAGCACGATGCACGAGGCCGTCAAGGCGATCGACGCGCTGCGCACGGGGTCCGGGCAAGTGGCGAGTTGTCCGGCCAGGTGACCTCACCCGGCCGGTCGGGCCCGCGTGAACCTTCGGGGTTTCGCGGCCCGTCCCGCGTGCCCGGCCCGCCGGCGGGGAACCCGCCGGGTGCCCGGGGCGTTGGGCCACCTGTACGCGCACGTCCTATCCGGTGGCGTCGCGCGTGCTCCGAGCCGTGCCCGACCTCACGCGGCGCGTGGGCCGGCCGGGCGCGGGAAGGCCGCAAGTTGTGGCCCGACCGTGCCCGTGGCTTGGAAGGTGACCGCTTCACTACCGGTGTAGGTTGCCAGACACGGACCGTTACTCGTGAAATCTAGGGGTGGGCCTTGACCTTCCGGAACCCCGGCGCGGGTCGGGCGATGCGTATGCCCCGCCGGCCGCGGCTTCTCGTTCCCGTCGCGATCACTCTGGTCGCGATCGTCATCTTGTTCTTCGTGTTCGCCGGTATCTTCACCGACTGGCTGTGGTTCGACTCGGTCGGCTACACCTCGGTCTTCTCGACCATGCTCGTCACCCAGCTGCTGCTGTTCGTGTTCGGCGCGCTGCTGATGGGCGGCGTGGTCGGCGGCAACATGATCATCGCCTACCGCGCCCGTCCCCTGTTCGGGATCGGCATGTTCGGCGGCGCCTCCCAGGGGGCCGACCGCTACCGCGCGGCGATCGACCCGCACCGGAAGATGGTCTTTCTGGTCGGGCTGGCGGTGCTGGGCCTGTTCACCGGCTCCTCCACCGCGGGCCAGTGGAAGACCTGGCTGCTCTTCATCAACGGGTCGTCCTTCGGCAAGTCCGATCCGATGTTCCACATGGACATCTCGTTCTTCATGTTCACCTTCCCGTTCATCCGGATGGTGCTGAACTTCCTGTTCACCGCGGTGATCATCTCGATCGTCGCGGCGGCGATCGTCCACTACCTGTACGGGGGCTTCCGGCTGCAGTCGCCGGGCCTGCACGCCACGCGTGCCGCCCGGGTCCACCTGTCGGTGCTGGTGGGCCTGTTCGTGCTGCTCAAGGCCGTCGCGTACTTCACCGACCGTTATGGCCTGGTCTTCTCCGACCGGGGCAAGGTCTTCGGCGCCTCCTACACAGACGTCCACGCCGTGCTGCCCGCCAAGAGCATCCTGGCGATCATCGCGCTGATCTGTGCCGCGCTCTTCTTCGCCGGCATCGTACGGTCCGGCGGCATGCTCCCCGGAGTCGGCTTCGGGCTCCTCGTGCTCTCGGCCGTCCTGGTCGGCACCGTCTACCCGGCGCTGGTCGAGCAGTTCCAGGTCAAGCCGAACCAGCAGAGCAAAGAGCAGGACTACATCCAGCGCAACATCACGGCGACCAGAGACGCCTACGGGGTCTCGTCCACCGAGGTCACCCCTTACAGCGCCAAGACGCAGGGCACTCAGCAGGAGCTCCAGAGCGAGGTCTCGACGATCCCCGGCGTGCGCCTGCTCGACCCGAGCGTGCTCTCCCCGACCTTCGAGCAGCTCCAGCAGATCAAGGGTTACTACCAGTTCCCCGACCAGCTCGACGTCGACCGCTACAAGATCGACGGAGTGTCGCGCGACACGGTGGTGGCGGTCCGTGAAGTCGGCAAGGCTCCGGACAGCAACTGGATCAACGACCATCTGGTCTACACCCACGGCTTCGGGTTCGTCGCCGGCCCGGGAAGCAAGACCGACCCCCAGGGCAAGCCCGACTTCATCGTGAAGGACATCCCGCCCACCAAGGGGCTGGGCGACTTCGAGCCGCGCATCTACTTCGGTGAGAACTCCCCCGAGTACTCCATCGTCGGCGGCGGCGCCAAGCCCATCGAGCTCGACTTCCCCGAGCAGAGCAACAACGGGCAGGGCAGCGGCCAGGAGAACTTCACCTACACCGGCAAGGGCGGCGTTCCCATCGGGAACTTCCTCACCCGCCTGCTGTACGCGAGCAAGTACGGCGAGACCAACCTGCTGCTGTCGTCCGACATCAACAGCAAGTCGCGCATCCTGTACAACCGCGACCCGCGCGACCGGATCCAGCAGGTCGCCCCGTTCCTGACGCTCGACGGCGACCCCTACCCCGCGATCGTGGGCGGGCGCATCCTGTGGATCGTCGACGGCTACACGATGTCCGAGGACTACCCCTACTCCGAGCGTCGCAGCTTCGGTGACATGACCAGGGACACCTCGACCGAGAGGCTCCTGACCGCCCCGCAGCCGCGCGACCACATCAACTACATCCGCAACTCGGTCAAGGCGACGGTGGACGCCTATGACGGCACCGTCTCGCTGTACGCCTGGGACGAGAAGGACCCGCTGCTCCAGACCTGGGAGAAGGCCTTCGGCGGCGTCATCCAGCCGAAGTCCAAGATCTCGACCGAGCTCATGGAGCACCTGCGCTACCCCGAAGACCTGTTCAAGGTGCAGCGCGACATCCTCGGCAACTACCACGTCACCGACTCGAACGCGTTCTACGGCGGCCAGGACTTCTGGAAGGTGCCCGAGGACCCGGCGAGCTCGAAGACCAAGCAGCCCCCGTACTACGTGACGCTCAGGATGCCGAACGAGGCGGAGCCGCGCTTCTCGCTCACCACGACCATGGTGCCGAACAACCGGGACAACCTGGCGGCCTTCATGGCGGTGGACGCCACCGGCGACTCGGCCACGAAGATCAAGATCCTTCAGCTACCGAGCGACACGACCATCCCCGGTCCCAAACAGGCGCAGAACACCTTCGACACGAAGGCCGCCAGCGTCCTGAACGACCTGCGGATCGGCGGCACGACGGAGACCTTGAACGGCAACCTGCTGACCCTGCCGTTCGGCGGCGGCCTGCTGTACGTCGAGCCGGTCTACGTCCAGCCGAAGGTGCAGAACTCCGCGCGCTATCCCACCCTGGCGCGGGTGCTGGTCATGTTCGGGTCCGACGTGGGCATCGGAACCACGCTCGCGGACGCGCTGAACCAGGTGTTCGGCCAGGGCCAGCAACTGCCGTCCACCCCGACGACGCCGCTGACGCCGAGCCAGCCGAACACCTCCACCGTGACGCCCGATCTCACCAAGGCCTTCGACAGCGCCCAGAAGGCGTACGAGGACGGGCAGAAGGCGATCAAGAACGGTGACTTCGCGGCGTACGGCGAGGCGCAGAAGCGGCTCGCCCAGGCGCTGAAGGACCTGGAGTCGGCGCTGGGCAAGCAGAAGCCCAGCCCGTCGGCCACGCCCTCGGCGACGCCCACCGGGGCGCCGGCGGCGGCCGCCACCGCGACGCCCACGGCGAGCCCCACTCCAACGCCGACGCCCAGCTCGTAGGCGTGTTCCGGGGCGGGTACGGCCGGCGACGGCCGCGCCCGCCCCGGAACGGCGAGGACCATACGATTTGCCAGTGCCCCAAAGGGCCGATAGTCTTTAAATGCAAGCCGACGCGGGGTGGAGCAGCTCGGTAGCTCGCTGGGCTCATAACCCAGAGGTCGTAGGTTCAAATCCTACCCCCGCTACCAATGAGGGCCCGGGATCCAATGGATCCCGGGCCCTCACGCATGTCCGGGTCGGATTGTCTCCCGATGTCGCTCGGCTCTCCTCGGCGTTGTCCCGCCGCGATATCGTCGTACGGACGCAAATGCCTCGTTGAGAAAGGAATGGGTCCGCGTATCGCGCGAAAACAGGGCACGGGCACTACGGGGTGGCGAGGAGTCGCGCGTGCGCGCAACCTATGACGTGACCATTGCCGGTGGGGGGATCGTTGGTTGCGCCATCGCCCATCGGCTCAGCGCCGAAGGCCGCACAGTTGTGCTCGTCGATGGAGGTGCCAGGCTCGGCAGCGGGGCTTCCTCGGCGGCGATGGGCGGCATCATCACCGAGACCGACGAACTGTGCCTGGGCCCATTGCGCGAGCTCGTCAAACGCAGCCGAGATCTGTATCCCGTGTGGCTGGAAACCATTATCGGCCTGTCGGGAATACAGGTTCCATTGCTTTCCACCGGCGCTCTGCAAATCGCGCTGGACGACGAGGAGATGGCCAGGCTCCAGGAAAGCGTCCTGCCCCGCTGGCGCGCCATCGAAGCGAAGGTCGAGCCCCTGTCGAGGCACGAGGTGCTCCGGGTCGAGCCGCTCATCAGCCAGGAGGTCCGGGGCGGATTCCACCTGCCGACCGAGCTGGCTCTGGAGCCGCCGCGGCTGATGTCCGCGCTCTCGGCCGTCCTCTGGCGGGACCCGGCGGTCCGGATCGAGTCGCGCTCGTGGGTCGAGCGCGTGGACGTCCACGCGGGCGGCGTGGCCGTGACCCTCGGAGACGGCGCCCGCGTCGAGTCCGGCCACCTCGTCGTGGCCGGCGGCCACCTCAGCGGGTCCCTGGTCCCGGACCACGCGAACCTGCTGCTCCCGATCAAGGGGGAGGCGATGGAGGTGGTGGCTCCCGGCGCGCGTGGCTACCCCATGCGCCATCACGTCTACGCCTGCGTCGAGGGGCGCGACATCTACGTCGTCCCGAGGATCGACGGACGGCTCGCGGTCGGGGTCACCTACGAGCGGGGCCGATCGGACACGGCGCCCACGCCGGGGAACCTCGCGGTCATGCGGCGCGGGCTGGCCGTCCTCGCCCCGGAGGCCGCCACCTGGAGGCACGGCCGGCACTGGGCGGGCGTACGACCGGGGAGCCTGGACGGCATCCCGCTCATCGGTCACGTCGAGCCCCACGGCCGGGTGATCCTCGCCACGGGGCACGTCGGGCTCGGCATCACGCTCGCGCCCGTCAGCGCCGAGCTCGTCGGCGCGCTGCTCGACCGCGGCCGTACCGCCGACGCGGCCACGCGCGCGCTGCTCGGGCTGTGCGATCCGGCGAGGTTCAGTCCAGCGGTCGCGCCAGCGCCCACAGATGGGTGAACCTCTCCGACAGGGTCCTCACCTGCACGGGGTCGAGGACGAGCTGCGTGTTCTTGATCATGTAGATGCCCTCGCCCACGCTCGGCCCGAGGGTCGTCTCGTAGCTGACCACCCCGTCGAACACGATGAAGTCCGACAGCCAGCCGCGCAGGGTGGTCGGGATCGTCGACGGGTCGAGCACCCGCACCTCGATGTTCACCTCCGCCTGCCAGGTGTAGACGCGCCTGAACAGCTCCTCGTCGGGCCGGTCGGAACGATCTAGGACGAAGATACGCCGGACCCGGACGCCCTTGTCCGCGCGGTCACGCTGGTTCTCCAGGTATCGCATGCCGAGGTCGGTCGTCCAGAAGCCGCCCTCGATGTCCCAGGCTCCGGCGTCGACCATCGGGATGCTGATCGCGTCTATCGACGCGCTCGCGTGCTTCGACAGGCCGAGCAGCCAGTCGCGGTCCTCGCCCTCCTGGGTCACGATGCCCTCGCTGAGCTCGCGCAGGAAGTGGGTCATCCGGGCGATCTCCGACTGCGCCAGGTCCTGGATCAGCTTCGGCAGGTCGGTGCTCAGCGCGGTGGCGTTGCGCACGAACTGGGTGATCACATCGGTCTGCAGGGCGGACGTCTCGGCCAGGCCGAACAGCTCCGTCGCCTCGTTGATCCGGTTGAAGCCGCTGTCGACCAGCAGGTGCAGCGCGCTGTGATGCACGCGCTGGTCCCGCAGGACGGCCTGCAACTGCCTGTCGACGTCCACGAGGAACTGCACCACGAACACCGCTCCGCCGATGAAGACCGACAGGGTCACGCTGGACAGGACATCGGCCTCGGCCACGAGCACATTGGTCAGCACGAAAGACGACCCGCCGATCAGGAGGGTCACCAGGATCTTACGTACCGTCTGGGGGAGTAACTCGGCTCGAGATGGGGTCGCCATCTGCTTCTCGCCTGCTCTCTGCCATCACGCTTAGAAGAGATAGGGTGTTGACCGCGACCTGGTCGCGGATTCTTTCTACAGACGATTTCCATTGCCGGGAGAAACCCGGGTGCCTTTCCAGCTCCTCCCACAAAGGCTGGAAGGAGTCGTCCATACGGGCTCCCGGCATCCACAGGTGCAGCAGATGGTCGATCGCGGGCGACAGCTTCGCGGCGATCTGCGTGGGGGCCGCGGTCCCGATGAGAGCCCGTTCGATGAGCGTCTGCAGCGTTGTCAGAAGCCAGTCGTGAAGGGCCAGGTCCTCGCAGAAGGCGACGATCCGCGTATCCGGCTCCCCGGTGAGGCGCAGCGTGCGGAGCATGCCGTTCCAGAGGGTGAGCCGTACGGGCGGGAGGCCCTCCTCCTCTTCCGCCTTCCCCCGCTCCATCACCCATCGCAGCCGGGTGCGGGTCGTCTTGAACGGCGTCTTCCGGTCCAGCCGCGGAGAATCCTGGACGCGGTTCATCAGCCGCCCGCTTATCGCCCCGAAATCGAGTATGTCCAGCGCGAGTTCCGACGCCATGAAACCGTCGGCCATGTCACGCCAGCGTGGCCTGCCCTGCACCTCGACCTGCCCCGGGCGCGCCAGGTAGTGCGACCAGGGCATCCGGTAGTCGCGTTCCGCCCGCACGATGACGGCGTAGGACGAGCCCTGCAGGATCCGTCCTCCGGTGATGGCGGCGCGGTGGGTCACCGTACCGGTCGCCCTGATGCGCGCACCCGACAGGCTCGGGAGGCGGCAGTCGACCCCGGCGAGGACCTCGGGGGAGATCGCGTGGGGCAAGGGGCGCAGCGAGGTACGAACCTGCTCACCTGAGACGAGACAGAGAGCTTCCCGGCACTGGGCGTCGGAGAGCTCTCCCCGGTTGCGCAGGAGCCCGGTGTGCACTTCCCCCACTATCAACATGTGGCCTCCAGGCCGGTCCCTCGCAGGCGGCCGGTCCCTACAGGAAGACGTAGGAGACGCGGTCGACGACTTCGTCCTCAAGCCGCAGGCCCTCGCCGCGCGCGCGGCCGGCCACCTGCGAGAGCACCACCGGATCGGCCGCCACCTGGCCGAGGATCGTCCGTACGGCCAGCTCGACGGGAAGGAACCGCGAGGACAGGACCGACGCGGTGCGGTAGGCGGCGAACGGCGGGGCCCCGGGGTTGAGCTGCACGAAGGGCGGAAGCGCGTCCCAGTCGCCGGGGAACCCCTCCTCCACGCGGGACATGGTCACCACCGGCCTGCCGTGGTGCCGGAGCAGGCCGAGGCGCATCAACTGCCAGACGGCGGCGAGGTAGGGGCAGGACCACACCCGCGTACCGCGGGGCTCGTCCCAGAGCTCCACGTCGATGAAGATCGAGTGCCGCCGGGCGGCGTTCTGCTCGGGAGGCCGCCAGCCGGACTCGGTGCCCATGGCCTCGGACTCGGCTCCGTCCGCTTCTCGCCGGCCGTTGCAGAGCCAGCCGCTCTTGGTCAGCGGCGGGCGCGACCCGTTCGACCCCGGGGCCGGGTCGTCGACGATCCGGTCGAGGACCAACCGGGCCACGTCCACGGTGCCCGAGTGGGCGCAGGCCGACTCCCGGGCCAGGTAGTCGATCACCAGCCCGGCCTCAGCCGCCGCCTCGATCACCATGGGCACGACCTCGGCCGGAGTGCTGAAACGGCTGAAGTAGTCGTCGATGAGGAAGCACGTGCTCACCCGCGCCTTCGGGTGGAGCGTCCTGCGCAGGGTCTCGAACCAGGGCGCGACCAGGCGGAACTGCTCACGGATGCGCTCGGGGCCGACGGCGAAGTCCTCCATGTACAGGTGGCCGAGCTCGACGGAGACGTGGGACAGGGGAGTCGACTCGATTCGGCGCTCCGCGGTGTCCTCGGTGAAGACGGCTTTCACAGTCCCTCCCAGGCGTGCACGTCGAAGATCTTCGTGGCCAGGTCGTCGAACGCCTTGATCGTGTTCTCGTTGGCGATGCGGCTCGCGTAGACGTCCTCGTCGACGATGAGCTGTTCCCTCCACTGCAGCACCGGGTCAAGCGGCACCTTCCCGAGCATCGCCGTACGGCCGACCCGGTGGCGCCTCGCCAGCTCGTGCAGGTCGCGGTTGCACTCGTCGAGCCAGGCGAGCTGCGTGGAACGCAGGGCCGAGAGCTCAGGCGCGCTCGGCTCGACGACGGCCGTGCGGACGAAGCGGATCTGCTCGGCGAGGGCCCTCTTGTCGTGCCCGTGGGCGGCGCCGACCTCCAGCAGGCCCCGCTTGTCGTACACGAGCCCGGACGCCGCGATGATGTGCTGGCGGGTCCACCGGTGGTAGACGAGCCACCGGAAGGGGACGGCCGCGAGCTCGGGGTGCGCGGTGGCGGCCAGGACCATGTCGGCGGCGTACGAGCGTCCGGCGCTGAGGTCGATCAGGCAGAGGTCGAACTCTTCCTGCAGGAGGAGGAAGAGCCGTACGCACTGCTGGACGATCCCCGTCGTGGTGCGGAACTCGCCGCCGCTCGAATCGCCGGGAAACAGGACGAGCTGCCCGGCACCGGGCGGCTTGCCGCGCAGCGCGCCGCGGTCGGACTCGGCCCAGATATCGATGCGGTACGGCTCCTGGACCTTCTCCTGAAGGTAGGAGTGCATGCCGCCGCGGTCGGTGCCGCGCTCCGCCGTGCTCACGTTGAAGATGGCGCCGGCCGTCGGGGAGCCGAAGTCGAAGTCCAGATAGCAGACGTCGTTGCCGTCGAGCGCACGGCGGTACACGATGTTGCTGCTCGTCACGGAACGGCCGGTGCCGCCCTTGTCGCTGATCGCGAAAACCAGCATCGTCAGCCTCCCTCCGTGGCGTTCTCCCGGGCGAGGGCCAGCAGTTCGAGATCGCGGAGGCACTCGCTGACGAGGGCGATGGCGCTCCCCGGCCGCGAACGGATGATCACCCGCGCTCGCCCGAGGTTGGCCTCGATGCTTCGCAGCTTCGGCTGGAGCGCCTGCCTGGAGCCGGCCACCCAGATGAGCTGCTCCTGGTCGTACAGATGCTCGGCCTCGCTGAGCATCTCGTTGGCGATGTCGGCGAGCAGCGGGCTGCGGATGGGCTGAGTCTCGATGGTCTTGGCCGCCGAGACCAGGAACTCCACCGCGCGTTCTGTGAAGTACCAGGACGGCAGGTCGGTGACCGGTTCGAGGTCGGTGAAGACCCTGGACGGCTGGTCCCACAGACCCGTGGCCGGGCCCTTGGTGTAGCGGCGGTGGGAGATGTGGTCCCAGATCTCGTCCGCGAGGGACAACAGCCGCTCGCGCATCTGGGTGCTGCGGGCGATGGACGCCACGCCCATGGTCCGCTTCAGCAGCGTGATGGAGAAGTCCGAGATGAGCCAGTGCATCGGCGGGCCCAGGGCGTCGCTGCCGTCGAGCTGGTAGACCACGCCCGGCGAGTGCATCCTCACCGGGGGGTCGTCCCTGGTGGCCCGGCGGGTGATGCGGGCTCTCATGGCCAGCTCGTCGAGGATTCCGGCGACGCGGCTGAGGACCGTGTCGGTCGCGCGGGTGCTCAGAAGGTTCTCGACCACCATGGCGGTGACCAGGAGGGAGAAGTAGTCGGACTCGACGTCGTCGGTCGTGCGCCAGGGGATGTCCTCCAGCGGCCAGCGCCCACGTCCGTACATGGCGACGCGTGCCCAGTAGGCCTGGGTGAGGTCCCAGCGCCGCTGCAGGGCGTTGGCGAGCTGCTGCTGCTCGTCGTCGAGCAGGCCGAGGACGCGTGTGCGCTCCGAGAACAGGTCGGTGATGGTCGTCAGCGCGATGACGGTGAAGTAGAGGAACGGCAGGTTGGGCGCGATGCCGTTCGGCTGCGGCCCCACGTCCAGGTCCGTCTCGACCTCCGGGGCGTCCTGGACGATGCCCCAGCTCCAGCCACACTCGAAGATGAGGTTGTGGTTGTCGAGGTCGACCTGCCCGGATCCGATGGTGAGGTCGCGCAGGCCGGCCCGTACGCCCGTGAGCTGCTTCTGCAACTCCTCGACGACCCGGCGCTCCGGGAGGTTCTCCTGGTTGACCGAGCGGATGAGCGCCTTGCCCTGGGGTGAAGCCGGGTCGAACACATTGATCGTGAAGCTGCGCAGAAGGTTGACCATGGCCGCCGACAGCCGCTTGCCGGCGCGCGTCTCCACGTCGGCGATCTCCTTGAGGAGATCCTCACGGCGTACGCTGCGGCGGAAGACCCGGAGGAACCCGAGGACGCTCAGCATCAGGGTCACCGACATCGAGAACGAGTCCACGACGTCGAGCCGCTGCTGTTCCTTGGTCGGTTCCTGGTCGGGGTCGTTCGATTTGAAGTAGCTGCCGCCGGCGAACACCGGCCGGCCCATGTCATCGGTGTAGGCGTCGAGGTACTCGCCGATGACCTTGATCAGGGTCTTGGGGATCTCGACGCTGTCCCCGAGGGCGCCGAGCGCGTCGAGGACGTCCTCGGCCGTCTCGTCGGGTACGTCGAGCTTGAATCCGACCAGCTCAGAAGCCGGAAACATGAGACATAAGAGTTGCTCGGTGTCCGAAATCGAGTTGGAGCCGTCACGCCCGCCCCACGTCCACCGGCCATCTTGGATAGACGCGCGGGAAACTGCTTTCCAGACTTCGAGAAGTTGTTGCCGTGGCTGCAGTTTCATAGGCGCAGGACCTCTCCCGGCGGCGTTACGTCACTTTCGCAGTCGACCATGCGCCAGGATCATCCCGCTGTAGCCCTCGCGCAGCAACCCGTCACTGTCAATATGCCTCACGACGACATCAGGCGCGTACGGTATCAGTTTTCTGCGCACCACAAGCTCGTCGACTCTGATGGCCGGAAAGAAATGGGTGCCGACCCGGTAACCCTCGGAGTTCTCCATGAGGGCGATCACGAACGGCGCTCCCGGCCTGAGCGCCTCAAGAAAGCTTCTGATCGCCCGTTCGAATTCCAGCTTGGCGGTCGTGATCGATTCGGCGACGAAGAACATGGTGCCGAGGTCCCACTTGGCCCGCGGGAGTTCGAAGACGCTTCCCTTTCGCACCACGGCGCGTTCGGCGAGGGCGAAGCGCGAGTCACGGATCTTCTGGTAGCGGATCTTCTCCTGCAGCACCTTCCAGAAGGGGTCCCACGTCGGGGAGTAGTTGAGCACCTCGTGCTCCAGCCACTCGACGTTGGCGCTGGAGTGCTCCCACAGCGTGATCTTGCCGCACAACGGCAGCATCGCGAGCGCGGGATAGAGATTGGGACCGGTCCCCACGTCGAGGCCCTCGGCATCGTAGACATCGCGTATGCCCGCGAAGAAATCGCGCACCTGTTCGACTATTTTTCGGTCGTCCTCGCGAAGTACGCCGTAATTGTGCTGCCAATACGCGTGGGGATCGAACTCGTCCCAGGGGTAGTCGGTGTTTCTCGAACCCTTGACGAGCGTGTCGCCCGCTTGATTTCCTGTCATTGCGCGCCGCTGCCTTATCTCGTCTCGGTCGGTGGAGCCCTCTGCCGCCGGGGCCACGCCTCTCCCCAGAGGGTGAGGACCGGGACGACCAAGGTCCTACTCTTATACACTCGTCCCCTGTGTTTTCGCAGGTCATTCCCAGTCTGTGATAGCTTGATCACTTCTTGCGAGTGTGAAGGTCACGGTACGGATAAATCTCGGAACATGTGAGTTGGACGGACCCCTTCCAGAATAAGCGACTAATGGAACGATCCGCTATTTTCGGGCATTTCGGACTTGTCATCACACGAGGCTCGCGCCCTGGGCGGCGAACATCATGATGTCGATGGCGGCCACGGCGACGGTCACGGCGAAGGCGGCCCGCCGCACCGAGCGCCGGGCCACGATCAGGCTCCCGCCCAGCACGAGCGCGACCGCTCCGAGACCGGCCACACCGACCGGCCCCCCGCGATCCCCCGGAGCCAGGGCGATCACCACGGACGCGGCGACCAGGAGAAGCGCGGCGCCGAGCCTCGCCCCCGTCGGCCCGAGACGCTGGGGAAGGCCGCGCACCCCGAGCGCGAGGTCGTCGGGCAGGTCGGGGACGACGTTGGCGAAATGGGCTCCCATACCGAGCAGCGCCCCCGCCAGCAACGCCCACCACGCGGGCCACGGCTCCCCGGGCAGTCCCAGCGTCACGAATGCGGGCAGCAGGCCGAAGGCGACCGCGAAGGGCAATGGCGAGGCCACTCCGGCCTTGAGTCTGAGGTTGTACAGCCATCCACAGGCGACGGCGGCGAGGTGCACGATCCCGGCCAGGACGCCGCTGGCGAGCGAGAGCGGCACACACAGGGCCAGCGCGGCGAACGCGGCCCTCGCGACCGTGCGAGGCTCGGCCGAGTCGCCGGTGAGCGGCTTGTCTGGCCGTCCGATGGCGCGGTCGCGTGCGCGGTCGATCCAGTCGTTGCTCCAGCCGATCGACAGCTGACCGCTGAGCACGGCGGCGCCGACCAGGAACGCGCCGCCCGTGCCCCGCCCGGCACCCGCCGCGAGCGCGCAGCCCACGGCCGTGACGACCGCCGTGGGACCCGGGTGACACGCCTTGATCAACGCAAGCATGTGATCAGACTCGCGCCCGCACCCCCGTCCACGCAACGCACCGCCACCGGATGAACGCGCGGACCGCGCACTCGAACCTGTGATCGAAGACTGTCGGTGGCCTCGGATACTCTCGTCGGTATGCGGATCGCGGTGACGGCGGACGCCGGCGGCGGCACGCTGCGACCGATAGGGGAGGGCGCCAGGCGCGTCGGCGACCTCGCGCGCGCCATCGGCGACCTGGAGAGATCCGAGCGTCCCCGGTGGATCTGGGCCGGCACCCATGACATCTACCCGGCGCTCCTCGCCCGCGACGTACGGCTGGCGCGTTGTCACGACCTGACGCTCACCGAGTCACTGCTCCTCGGTCACGAGGGCAGGTACGGCGAGCCCAGGTCGGCGCAGGCCGCGTACGCCAGGCTGCACGGCCTCCCGGTCCCCGACGACGGGGCGGGCCCACACGCCGTGCAGGACACGCTGTTCGAGCCCGAGCCCGCCGAGATCGACGTCACCGAGGTCTATCTCGACCAGCTCAGAAGGATCGAGGCCACCGAGAGCCCCGGCCGCTTCCGTCTCCTGGTCGCCGCGGAGTCGGCCGGAGCCCTGATCGCCGCCGAGATGGGCCACGACGGCATGCCCTGGCGTGAGGACGTCCACGACGAGTTGCTGACGGGTCTCCTCGGACCCCGGCCCGTCCACGGCATGCGGCCCGCGAAGCTCCAGGCCCTCGCCGACCAGGTGAGCGCCGCCTTCGGCGCCACCGTCAACCCCGATTCCCCGCAGCAGATCGTCAAGGCCTTCAAGTCGGCGGGCCTCGACGTCTCCTCGACCAGGTCCCACGTGCTCAAGCAGGTCGACCATCCGGCGGTCGCGCCCCTGCTGGCATACAAGGAGCTGGCCCGGCTCCACAGCTTCCACGGCTGGGCCTGGGCCCACCAGTGGGTGCGCGATCACCGGTTCCATTCCGAGTACGTGGTGGGGGGCGTGGTGTCGGGCCGCTGGGCCACCAGCGGGGGAGGGGCGCTGCAGATCCCCAAGGTGATGCGCCGCGTGGTGGTCGCCGACGAGGGGTGGCGGCTGGTCGTGGCCGACGGGGCCCAGCTCGAACCCCGGGTGCTGGCGGCGATGGCCGGCGACCGCGGCCTGGCCCGCGCGGCGGGGGAGATCGACCTGTACGCCGCGCTGGCCCAGGCCTTCGGCGGCGCCCGCGACAACGCCAAGATCGCCATGCTCTCCGCGATGTACGGCGGCACCAGCGGAGACGCCTCGAAGCTGCTGGCCATAATGCGGCAGAGGTTCCCGCAGGCGTACGCGTTCGTGGAGGACGCCGCGCGATCCGGCGAGGAGGGCCGACTGGTGCGTTCCTGGCTCGGACGTACGTGCCCGCCCCCGTCGGCGCACTGGCGGAACCTCGTCACAGGCCCCGAGGGCAGCCGCGCGGCGCGCGACCGCGGGCGGTTCACCCGCAACTTCGTCGTGCAGGCCACCGCCGCCGAGTGGGCGCTCACCCTGATGGCGTTGCTGCGCGGGCGGCTGCCCCATCCGGCCAGGCTGGTGTTCTTCCAGCACGACGAGGTGATGGTCCACTGCCCGGAGGACCTCGTCGGCGAGGTGTCGGCGGCGGTGGGCCGGGCGGCGGAGGACGCCACCCGCCTGCTGTTCGGAGAGACGCCCGTCCGCATTCCCATGGAGGCGGTGGCGGTGTCCTGCTACGCGGACGCGAAATAGGTCACGCGACGGCTCTTATCAGGTGCAGTGACTTCCTGCCGGCCCAGCCGAGCAGGCAGATGCTGAAGACAGCCTGGACGGTGCGCAGCCAGCCTGGCGTGGTCGTGGCGGCGAAGACCACCACGCCCAGCCAGAGCAGGCCGAATACCGCTACCAGGGCGATGGCCGCCCAGTTCAGCCCCCGGATCCACATGGGGGAAGTCTTCCAGGACGACCCTCATGTCAGGGCAAAGGCTGTCATCTCAACAAGTGAGCTTGCATCACCGATTTCGACGGAATGTTGCTAGTGCGGGTTGTCGCTAGTGAGGCAGCCTGCGCGAGACGCCGGCGCACCGGCGCATCCGCCCGCCCGTCCTGAGGCGGGCGGGCGGCGCCTCCTCCAGATGGGCGAGCAGCTCTTCGGCCATACGTGCGTCCGCGAGGATGCGCACGACCTCCTCGTCGCCGGCGGGGAGCTGGCCCCGCTTGTCCAGCTCGTGCCGCAGGAATGTCAGTGGGTCGGCGTCTCCTACGGCGTCGGAGGCGACGGTCGCCCGTCCGGCCGTCAGCAGGCCCAGGTACTGGGTGCGAAGGGTCGCTTCGCGAAGTCGCGCTTGCTCCAAGTCGTCCAGCAGGGTTCGGGCGATCTGCAGGAGATCGTCTGAGTCGCCCTCCTCGGCCGCGATGTGAGCGCGGATGTCGTCGAACTCCGACCGCGTCATGATGACCACCTCCACGGGCGGGGATCCGGGCACCGGGGTGGCGCCAGCGGAGTCCCGCACCCTCTTCGTAACGTCTGGCGATTGCGGATGACTTGCTGGCAGGTTGCGCCGGCGCGAATCGCTCGCTGTTTGGGATGGCTGAGGGGCGGGAAAGGTTTACCGGATATCAGAGTGGCGTCCGGCACTCCTGGGATGCTGCTAGAGTTTCCCCTCGTTGGGCGGCGATCAGGGCCCCGGGAGATCCAAAAAATCTTGCGGGCTACTGGCCTGCCCACACCCCCATCTAGCGTCGGGATCATCCCGGTTGATGCAGTAAGATTGCATCTGTCCGGTTGATCCGGTAAGTTAGACGGGTTGCCCTGGAGACGGGGCGGCCGAACTGTACCAGTTCGGGGCGGTTTCTGCCAGATCGGATGATTTGACAGAAAGTGTCTGGATCTGGT
>NZ_JBICTU010000024.1:145748-168170 GCF_043197795.1 Sphaerisporangium sp. NPDC049003 | reverse complement strand
AAACAATGCTTGAAGAAATCCCGGCGAACACCACACCCCACAAGGCGTGATGCCAACCAAAGGAAACCATCCCCACACACCCGCAAAGGCGCATGAAAGACGGAGGTATGCATATTCATGCACTGGCTTTTAACACACTGTTGAGTTCTCAAGAAACGGACGCGTACTCCAGACCAGACCCGGAACCAAGCGGCTCCGGCCCCGTCCGGGGCGCACTTCCTGTTACCTAACTTTACCAGATCCAGACACTTTCTGTCAAATCATCCGATCTGGCAGAAACCGCCCCGAACTGGTACAGTTCGGCCGCCCCGTCTCCAGGGCAACCCGTCCAACTTACCCTGTTGTCCACTCGATGTCGACTCGAACTGTCAAAAAAGTTCGGCTCGATCTCGTCTGGGCAACACGTCAGATCCGGATCCTCCGTCAGAGACGGCGAATCCGAGAACATGTCTTCCGGGATGCCCGGGAGCCAGGCGCCTGTTCGGCAGCCCGTCGTTCCCTGGGGGCGAAGAGAACACTAAGCGGCGTCCGGGGCTCCGTCAAATCGTCATGGGAGCAACCACTCCAGTTCACCTCTCCGATGACAGAAAGTCTCTCCAGAGCGCCACAGGAGTGTCACCACAGACGCCTCCGGCCCCCGGTGACAGACGCGCACCGGGGGCCGGAGGGATGCCGTGAGCGTCAGCCGGCGACGACCTCTACACCGCCGACGGAGCGCTTCCCGCGCCGGAGCACCAGGAACCGCCCGTACAGCAGGTCCTCGGCGGACGGGACGTACGACTCGTCCGTGATCTTGGTGTTGTTGAGGTACGCCCCGCCCTCCTTGACGGCGCGGCGGGCCGCCGACTTGCTCTCGACGAGCCCGCTCTCGGCGAGCAGGTCGACGTACGAGGCGCCGAGCGCGGGCACCGTGGCCCTCGGCACCTCCGCCAGCGCCGCCGCGAGCGTTCTCTCCGGCAGCTCCTCCAGCGAGCCCTGGCCGAACAGCGCGCCCGACGCGGCGATCACCGCGGCGCACTCCTCGGCCCCGTGCAGCAGGGTCGTGAACTCCTCCGCCAGCGCCCGCTGCGCCTCACGAGCCGCCGGGCGCTCGGACGCGCTCTTCTCCAGCGCCTCGATCTCGTCCCTGGACCTGAAGCTGAAGATCTTCAGGAACTTCACGACGTCGCGGTCGTCGGAGTTGAGCCAGAACTGGTAGAAGGCGTACGGCGAGGTCAGCTCGGGATCGAGCCACACCGCGCCACCGGCCGTCTTGCCGAACTTCGTGCCGTCGGCCTTGGTGATCAACGGCACGGTCAGCGCGTGCACGTGGCGGCCCTCGACCCGGCGGATCAGGTCACACCCCGCCGTGATGTTGCCCCACTGGTCGCTGCCGCCGATCTGCAGCGAGCAGCCGTGCCTGCGGTAGAGCTCCAGGTAGTCGTTGGCCTGCAGGATCTGGTAGCTGAACTCGGTGTAGCTCAGCCCCTCCCCCGCCAGACGGGCCGAGACCGACTCGCGGGCCAGCATGCGGTTCACCGGGAAGTGCTTTCCGACGTCACGCAGGAAGTCGATGGCCGACAAGCCGTGGGTCCAGTCGAGGTTGCTCACCAGGATGGACCCGGAGGAGTCGGACAAGTCGACGAACTTCTCCACCTGGACGCGGATGCGCCGCACCCACTCGGCGACGACCTCGGTCGAGTTGAGCGAACGCTCCTCGCTCTTGCCGCTGGGGTCGCCGATGAGGCCGGTGGCCCCGCCGACCAGCCCGATGGCACGATGGCCCGCCCGCTGGATGCGCGTCAGCGTGAGCAGCGGGACGAGGTTCCCGACGTGCAGCGACGGTGCCGTCGGGTCGAACCCGCAATAGACCGTGATCGGACCCTCGTCCATCGCCACCCTGAGGGAGTCGATATCGGTGGACTGCGCGATCAGGCCGCGCCACGCAAGGTCATCGAGGATGTCGGTCACGATCCTGGCCTTCATGGTTGGTTCGACGGATGAATGTACGGCTTTCGCCTCGCCTTACAGCCTGCCCGATCACCGCACCACTCCGCCACCTGAAAAGCACTGCCTCGCGATCACGAGAGCGGGTCAGCTCGGACGGGTCCTGGGCACGTGCTTGCGGTAGGACGAGACGGTGGGGTCGCCGTCGATCCAGAAGCGCCACGGGGTGTCGGCGGCGGTGGAGACGCCGGTGCGCGGGCCGGAGCGGACCGACGCGGGATCCGCGGGGTCGCCTTCGAGGATCTCCAGCTCCGCGGAGCCCGAGCAGCAGTCGAGGCCGTTGTGCTCCCTGCCCACGCCGAGCGCCACGGCCAGCCGCGCGGGGCCGCGTGCCAGCTCGCGCTCGGGGATCGTACGGCCCCGGCCGGTCAGCGCCGCGGCCGTACTGGGCCGGTGGCGGCGGGTGCGGGCGACCTCCACCCCCTCGATCACCTCGCCGGCGCGCAGCAGCACCCCCGAGCCCTGGCCCTCGGGCAGGCAGACGAGGTTGGCGCAGAAGTGCATGCCGTACGTGAAGTAGACGTACAGGTGCCCCGGCGGCCCGAACATGACGGAGTTGCGCGGGGTGCGCCCTCGGTAGGTGTGGGACGCCGGGTCCTCCCCTGGCGGGCCGTACGCCTCCACCTCGGTCAGGCGCACGGCGACCGGCCCGTGCCGCAGGACGCGCCCGAGCAGGCCGGGCGCCACCTGTGGTGAGGGCCGGTCGAAGAACTCCCGGTCTAGGATCCGCTCGCCCACGCCGCCTGGCCGTCGACGATCTCCCGCAGGGCGGTCAGCTGGTCGCGGACGCGGTCGGGCGCGGTGCCACCGTACGCCTTGCGCGAGGCGAGCGCGCCCTGCACGTTCAGCACGTCGAGAGCGCCCGGCACGCCGCCCTCGTCGCCGGGGACCACGGCCCCACCGGGGCTCTCCACGAAGTGCGGAGAGATCTTGGCGAGGTCCTCCTCGGTGAGCTTCTCGAAGGTGGTGTCGTTGACCTGGCACCACACGACGAGGTGCCCGACCGCCTCGTGGGCGTCGCGGAACGGCACTCCCCTGCGCACCAGGAGCTCCGCCAGGTCGGTCGCCAGGGCGAAGCCGTCGGGCGCGGAGGACTCCAGGCGGGCGGTGTTCACGCGCATCGTGGAGACCAGGCCGGAGACGGCGGGCAGGACCAGCAGCAGGGTGTCGACCGAGTCGAACACCGGCTCCTTGTCCTCCTGCAGGTCGCGGTTGTAGGTGAGCGGCAGGCCCTTGAGCGTGGTCAGCAGCGTCATCAGGTTGCCGATGAGCCTGCCGGACTTGCCCCGGGCCAGCTCGGCGACGTCGGGGTTCTTCTTCTGCGGCATGATCGACGAGCCGGTGGAGTAGGCGTCGTCCATCTCGATCCAGTGGAACTCCTGGGAGGCCCACAGGACGATCTCCTCGCCCAGCCGCGACAGGTGGACGCCGATCAGCGAGGCGCAGAACAGGAACTCGGCGGCGAAGTCGCGGTCGGCGACGGCGTCCATGGAGTTCGGCGCCGCGGCGTCGAAGCCCAGTTCCCGAGCGACCGCCTGCGGGTCCAGGGGCAGGGACGAGCCCGCGAGCGCGCCCGCGCCAAGCGGGGACACGGCCGCGCGCCGGTCCCAGTCGCGCAACCGGTCGACGTCGCGGGCGATCGCGTGGACGTGCGCGAGGAGCTGGTGCCCGAACGACACCGGCTGGGCGTGCTGCAGGTGGGTCATGCCGGGGGCGGCGGTGGACGCGTGCTCCTCGGCCTGGCTCATCAGGGCCGTCTCCAGCTCGACGAGCCGCGACACGATGTAGCGGACGTGGTCGCGCAGGTAGAGCCGGAGGTCGGTGGCGACCTGGTCGTTGCGGCTGCGGCCGGCCCGGAGCTTGCCGCCGAGCGAGCCGAGTCGTTCCAGAAGCCCGCGCTCCAGGGCGGTGTGCACGTCCTCATCGGCCACGGTGGGCCGGAACTCACCGGCCTTGCAGGCCTGTTCGAGGTCGTCCAGGGCTCCGAGCATGCGCTCAAGCTCCGCCTCGCTCAGCAGCCCGGCGCGGTGGAGCACCCGGGCGTGCGCCCGTGACGCCAGCAGGTCGTACGGCGCGAGCCGCCAGTCGAACTGCACGCTGACCGACAGTCGTGTCAGCGCGTCCGCCGGACCGCCTTCGAACCTGCCACCCCAGAGCCGCATGGGCTTGCCACCCTCAGCCACCGTTCTCCTCTTCTCCAGTTCCAACGCTCAATCCGCGACCCTAGCCCAATTGGGCCCTGTCAGCCGAGACGACCGTCCCGGGCGGCGGCGATCTTGGAGGGGAGGCTCCAGAGCTGGACGAAGCCCTTTGCCAGCGACTGGTCGAAGGCGTCGCCCGTGTCGTAGGTCGCCAGCGAGAAGTCGTACAGGGACGCCTCGGAGCGACGCCCGGTCACGACGGCCCGTCCGGCGTGCAGGGTCATGCGGATGTCTCCGGAGACGTACTTCTGCGCGTCGGCGATGAAGGTGTCGAGCGCGTCCTTGAGCGGGGAGAACCACAGGCCGTCGTAGACCAGCTCGCCCCAGCGCTGGTCGACCGACCGCTTGAACCGGGCGAGGTCGCGCTCGACCGTGACGTTCTCCAGCTCCATGTGGGCGGTGATCAGGGCGATCGCGCCCGGAGCCTCGTACACCTCGCGGGACTTGATGCCGACGAGCCGGTCCTCGACCATGTCGAGGCGTCCGACGCCCTGGGCGCCCGCGCGCTGGTTGAGCTCGGCGATGATCTGGAACGGGGTGAGGGAACGCCCGTCCAGGGCGATCGGCACACCCGCCTCGAAGGTGATGACGACCTCGTCGGCCTCACGGGGCTGCGACGGGTCGGCGGTGTAGGAGTAGACGTCCTCGATCGGGCCGTTCCAGATGTCCTCCAGGAACCCGGTCTCGACGGCGCGGCCCCAGATGTTCTGGTCGATGGAGTACGGCGACTTCTTGGTGACGTCGATCGGCAGGCCCTTCTCCTCGGCGAAGGCGATGGCCTTGTCGCGGGTCCAGGCGTAGTCGCGGGCGGGCGCGATGACCTTCAGCGAGGGGTTCAGCGCGGCGAGGCCGGCCTCGAACCTGACCTGGTCGTTGCCCTTGCCGGTGCAGCCGTGCGACACGTGGGTGCCGTTGAACTGCTTGGCGGCCGTGGCCAGGTGCTTGACGATCAGCGGCCGGGACAGGGCGGAGACCAGCGGGTAGCGGTCCATGTAGAGGGCGTTGGCCTGGAGCGCGGGCACGCAGAAGTCGGCGGCGAACTCCTCGCGGGCGTCCACCACGACCGATTCGACGGCGCCGCAGTCGATGGCGCGCTTCCGGATGACCTCCATGTCCTCGCCGCCCTGGCCGACGTCGACGGCCACGGCGATGACCTCGGCGCCGGTCTGGTCGGCGAGGAAGGGGATGGCCACGGACGTGTCGAGGCCGCCGGAGTAGGCGAGTACCACCCTGTCAGTCATTGCTCTGCTCTCCCAGGAAAGGAATTCTTGAATGTCTTACGAGGAACGCCCGGTTCGCTCGGGTCTTGATGGAAGACGCCCGGCTCACACGGGCTGACTACGTCGATCGGTCAGCCTGAGCAGGGACTTGGCGAGGAGCGTCCCTCCCACGGGATCCCGGCTGATCACCAGGATCGTGTCGTCGCCCGCGACCGTGCCGAGGATCGACTCCCAGTCGGCGTGGTCGAGCGCGGAGGCGAGGAACTGCGCGGCCCCCGGAGGGGTGCGCACGATCACGAGGTTCGCCGAGGCCTCGGCCGAGACCAGAAGCTCCTCGGCCACCCGCCGCAGCCGGGCCGCCGGGCTCTCGCCCGCGCCCATGCGGGTCAGCGGGATGCGCGCCCCGCCCTCGCCCGGCAGCGCGTACACCAGCGAGCCGTCGTCGGCCCGCAGCTTCAGCGCGCCCAGCTCGTCGAGGTCGCGCGAGAGCGTGGCCTGGGTGACCTCGACTCCGCTCTCAGCGAGCAGCCTGGCGAGCTCGGGCTGCGACTTGACCTTGTGGCGGTTGACCAGATCGGCGATCTTCGCGAGCCTGGCGGCCTTGGTGAGCGGGATCGTCATCGCACCACCAGCCAGTGGAGCAGGGCCTTCTGGACGTGCAGGCGGTTCTCCGCCTGGTCCCAGACCACGCTGCGCGGGCCGTCGAGCACGCCGGCGGTGATCTCCAGGCCTCGGTAGGCGGGCAGGCAGTGCAGCACCGCCGCGTCGGGGGCCGCCAGGGCGAGCAGCTCGGCGTTCAGCTGGTACGGCATGAGGGCGGCGACCCGCTCGTCCTTGCCGTCCTGGCCCATCGACACCCAGGTGTCGGTGGCCAGGATGTGGGCGCCCGCGGCGGCCGCGGCCGCGTCCGACAGGACCGTGACCGAGCCGCCGGTCGAGGCGGCGATCTCGGCCGCGCGGTTGAGGATCACCGCGTCCGGCTGGTACGCCGCGGGGGCCGCGATACGGATGTGCATTCCCGCCGTCGCGCCGCCGAGAAGGTAGGAGCGGGCCATGTTGTTGGCGCCGTCGCCCAGGTAGGTGAGAGTCTGACCGCCGAGGGGGCCCCGCCGCTCCCGTACGGTCAGCAGGTCGGCGAGGACCTGGCAGGGGTGGAACTCGTCGGTCAGCGCGTTGACGACGGGCACCGAGGAGGCCGAGGCCATCGCCTCGACGCGCTCCTGGCCGAAGGTACGCCACACGATCGCGGCGACCTGCCGTTCGAGGACGCGGGCGGTGTCCTCGATCGGCTCCCCCCTGCCCATCTGGAAGCTCCCCGCGTCGATGATCAACGGCTGGCCGCCCAGCTCGGCGATGCCGACCGCGAACGAGATGCGGGTGCGGGTGGAGTGCTTGTCGAAGAGCGCCGCGACGGTCATCGGGCCCTCGAAAGGGCGGTAGCCGTACCGGTCCTTCTTCATCGCCTCGGCCAGGTCGAGCACCTCGGCCTGCTCCGCGGGGCTCAGGTCGTCGTCCCGCAGAAAGTGCCGGACGGCCACCGGGTCACCTCCGTACGTGCTCACGGGGCCACCTCCGCGAGGATCGCCGGGAGTGCCTGGAGGAAGGTCTCGATCTGCTCGGAGGTGATCACGAGCGGCGGAGCGATCCGTACGGCGCCGGGCTGCACCGCGTTGACCAGGAACCCGGCGCGCTGGGCGGCGGCCTGGACGTCGGCGGCGCGGTCGGCAGTGAGCACGATGGCCAGCCACAGTCCCCGGCCGCGCACTCCCGCCAGCAGCGGGTGGCCTACCGCGGCGATGCCGTCGCGGAGCCGCTGCCCGGCCGTGCGCACATGGGCGAGCAGGCCGTCCTGGTCGATGGTGTCGAGCACGGCGAGCGCCGCCGCCGCGGACACGGGGTTGCCGCCGAAGGTGGAGCCGTGGTCGCCCTTGGCGAAGAGCGTGCCGGCGTCGCCCAAGCCGAGGCAGGCGCCGATCGGCATGCCGCCGCCGAGCCCCTTGGCCAGCGTCAGCACGTCGGGGACGATGCCGTCGTGCTGGTGGGCGAACCAGTGCCCGGTGCGGCCGATCGCCGACTGGATCTCGTCGAGCACCAGCAGCGCCCCTGTCGCGTCGCAGATCTCGCGCGCGGCGGTGAAGTAGCCGGCCGGCGGCGGCACGACGCCCGCCTCGCCCTGCGTGGGCTCCAGGAACACCGCCGCGCAGTCCTGCGTGACGGCCTGCTTGAGCGCGTCGGCGTCGCCGTACGGGACGAAGCGCACGTCGATCGGGAACGGCCCGAACTGGTCGCGGATGGACGCCTTGCCGGTCAGCGAGAGGGCCCCGAGCGTACGGCCGTGGAAGCCGTTGTCGGCGGCGACGAAGTACTTCCTGCCGGTGGACCTGCCGTACTTGATGGCGAGCTTGAGCGCGCACTCGTTCGCCTCGGTGCCGGAGTTGGCGAGGAAGACGCGGGCAGGGGCCTTCAGCAGGCCGAGCAGGCGCTCGGCGAGCAGCACCTCGGGCTCGTTCACGAACAGGTTGGAGGTGTGCGCGATGGTCGCCACCTGCCGGGACACGGCCTCCACCAGCGTGGGGTGCGCGTGGCCGAGCGAGCTGACCGCGATGCCCGCGATCAGGTCGAGGTAGCGCGTGCCGTCCGCGTCCCAGACGTAGGAACCCTCGCCGCGGACGGGCACCACGGGCGGAACCCCGTAGTTCGGCATGAACGCGGCCTCGAAGCGCTTCTGGAGCGAACTCGCGCCGGTCATGAGCGCACCTCGGGCAACACCATGGTTCCGATCCCCTCGTCTGTGAAGATTTCGAGCAGCACCGAATGCGGCACCCTGCCGTCGAGCACATGCGCCTGCGGCACGCCGCCCGTGACGGCGGTCAGGCATGCCTCCATCTTGGGCACCATGCCGCTGGACAGACCGGGCAGCAGCTTGGCCAGCTCGCCGGCCGTCACCTGGGTGATCACCTCGGAGGCGGAGCCGTCGCCGGAGGCCGGCCAGTCGGCGTACAGGCCCTCGACGTCGGTGAGCACGACGAGCTTCCCGGCGTTCAGCGCGACCGCGAGCGCCGCGGCGGCGGTGTCGGCGTTGACGTTGTAGATCTCGCCGTCCTCGCCGCGCGCGATCGAGGACACCACCGGGATGCGCCCGTCGCCGAGTAGCGCCTGGACGGCTCCCGCCTCGACCCGGACGATCTCGCCGACCTGGCCGATGTCGACCTTCTCGCCGTCCACCTGGGCGTGCTTGCGCTCGGCGGTGAACAGGTGGGCGTCCTCGCCGGACATGCCGATGGCGAACGGGCCGTGGCGGTTGATCAGGCCGACGACGTCGCGGTTGACCTGGCCGACGAGCACCATGCGCACGATCTGCATGGCCTCGGGCGTGGTCACCCGGAGCCCGGCGGTGAAGCTGCTCTCGATGCCGAGCCTGTCGAGATGGGCGTTGATCTGGGGACCGCCGCCGTGCACGACGACGGGCTTGAGGCCGGCGTGCAGCAGGAACACCATGTCGTCGGCGAAGCTCTCGCGCAGGCCCTGGTCGGTCATGGCGTGCCCGCCGTACTTCACGACGACGGTCTGTCCCCGGAAGCGCTTAAGCCAGGGCAGGGCCTCGATGAGGACGGCCGCCTTGGCCTGCGCCTGGGGTCCCGCGCCCATGTCGATGACTCCGCTCATGTCGAGTAGGCCGAGTTCTCGTGGACGTAGTCGGCGGTGAGGTCGGTGGTGTGGACGGTCGCGGAGTGCGGGCCCGCCGAGAGGTCGATGGTGATCGTCACGTCGCGGGGGCGCAGGTCGACCTTGGCGCGGTCGTCCCCGGCCGCGCCGCCCCGGCAGATCCAGATGCCGTTGATCGCGACGTTGAGCCGGTCGGGCTCGAAGACCGCGTCGGTCGTGCCGACGGCCGACAGGACGCGGCCCCAGTTGGGATCCTCGCCGTGGATGGCGCACTTGAGCAGGTTCGACCGGGACACCGCCCGGCCGACGGCCACGGCGTCGTCCTCGTGGGCGGCCCCCACGACCTCGATCGCGATGGCCTTGGAGGCGCCCTCGGCGTCGACCAGGAGCTGCCTGGACAGATCGGCGCAGACCTCGGTGACCTTCTTCTCGAACTCCGCCGGGTCGGGGGTCACCCCGGAGGCGCCGCTGGCGAGCAGCAGCACGGTGTCGTTGGTGGACATGCAGCCATCGGTGTCGAGCCGGTCGAAGGTGACGCCGACGGCCCTGCGCAGCACCCGGTCGAGCTCCTCGGCCGGCACGTCGGCGTCGGTGGTGATCACGCTGAGCATGGTGGCCATGCCGGGGGCGAGCATGCCCGCGCCCTTGGCCATGCCGCCCACCATGTAGCCCTCTCCCCTGCGGAACGAGATCTTGGTGACCGTGTCGGTCGTGCGGATCGCGTCGGCGGCGGCGAGGCCGCCGTCCCTGGACAGCTGGGCGGCCGCGGTCTCGACGCCGGGGAGCAGCAGGTCCATCGGCAGCCGCTCGCCGATCAGCCCGGTGGAGCAGACCGCCACCTCGCCCGCCGAGTCGCCGATGAGCTCGGCGACCTTCTCGGCGGTGGCGTGGGTGTCCTGGAAGCCAGCGGGACCGGTGCAGGCGTTCGCGCCGCCGGAGTTGAGGACGACCGCCCTCACCCTGCCGCCGGCGAGCACCTGCTGGGACCAGAGCACCGGGGCGGCCTTCACGCGGTTGCGGGTGAAGACCCCGGCGGCGGCCCGCGAGGGGCCGTCGTTGACGACGATCGCGACGTCACGGGTGTCGCGTGACTTCAGGCCCGCGGCGACACCGGCCGCGCGGAAACCGAGGGGTGCGGTGACGCTCACGCGTGCCCTCCTTGGACCGTTGTCTTGTGGCTGAGCTCGCTCACGGGGCGACTCCATTGAGGGGAAGGCCGAGTTCTTCTGCCAGGCCGAGGGCGAGGTTGGCGCTCTGGACGGCCCCGCCCGCAGTGCCCTTGGTCAGGTTGTCGATGGCGACGACGGCGACGACGCGCCCGGACCGCTCGTCGAGGGTCACCTGGAGCGCGGCGGTGTTGGCGCCGAGGGTCATGGCCGTCGCGGGCCAGGTGCCCTCGGGAAGCAGCCGCAGGAACGGCTCGTCCTTGACCGCCGCCTCGTACGCCTCGCGCAGCGCGGTCGCGGTGAGGCCGGGAACGGCGGGAGCGGTGCAGGTGGCGAGGATGCCCCGGCTCATCGGGGCCAGCATCGGGGTGAAGGACACCTTCACCGGCCCGCCCGCGACCTTGGAGAGGTTCTGCGCGATCTCGGGGGTGTGGCGGTGCGAGCCGCCGACGCTGTAGGCGCTGACCGAGCCCATCACCTCGCTGCCGAGGAGATGGGGCTTGGGCGCCCTGCCCGCGCCGGAGGTGCCGCTGGCCGCGACCACGACGACGTCGGGTTCGGCGAGGCCCGCGGCGAACGCGGGGAACAGGGCGAGGGTGGCCGACGTCGGGTAGCAGCCCGGCACCGCGATGCGCTTGGCGGCGCGGAGGAGGTCGCGCTGGCCGGGCAGCTCGGGCAGGCCGTACGGCCAGGTGCCGGCGTGGGCGCCGCCGTAGAAGCGGGCCCACTCGGCGGCGTCCTCCAGCCGGAAGTCGGCGCCGCAGTCGACCACGAGCGTGTCGTCGCCGAGCCGCTCGGCGACGGCGGCCGACTGGCCGTGCGGGAGTGCCAGGAAGACGACGTCGTGGCCCGCGAGGGTCTCGGCCGTCGTCTCCTCGATGAGCCTGCCGGCCAGGGCGGGAAGGTGCGGCTGGTGCGCGGCGAGCGTGCCGCCCGCGCTCGAACCCGCCGTCAGCGCGCCGATCTCGATGGCGGGGTGGGCCAGAAGAAGGCGCAGCAACTCGCCCCCGGCGTACCCGCTGGCTCCGGCGACCGCCGCCTTCATCGACCCACCTCACATGACCATGCACTCGCCCTCATGACTTCTTAGAGAGAAAGTATGCATGCCTAAGCATCGTCATGCAAGTGAGCGCTATCGGCGCGGCCGTCTGGAACAACCCTCTGTTGTCCGTACCTACCGGTCGGTATCGTCCTTGGCAACGGCACCTACTCACCCGGGGAGTCACCGCGCATGACTGTCACGCACGACCAGGTCCAAGCACAGCTCACCGGACCGGGCCAGCTCTTCGAGATGGACGAGGTCGAGATCCGCGGGACCAAGCTGCGGACCTGGAAACACGCCCCGACGACCTTCCGGGCCCTTCTGGAGAACAGCCGCTTCCACGGCGACAAGGTCTTCCTCGTCTACGAAGACGAGCGGATCACCTACGAGGAGCACTACCGGCGGGCGGCGACGCTGGCCAGGCGGCTCGTCGAGGACTACGGCGTGAGCAAGGGCGACCGGGTCGCCATCGCCATGCGCAACTATCCGGAGTGGGTCGTCGCGTTCTCGGCGACCCTCGCGACCGGGGCGATAGCCGTACCGCTGAACGCGTGGTGGACCACCCCCGAGCTGGAGTACGGGCTGTCGGACTCGGGCGCCAAGGTAGCCGTCGTCGACGGCGAGCGGGCCGAGCGGCTGCGGGACACCGCCGTCCCCCTGATCGTCACCCGCTCCGCCGGTGAGCTGCCCCCTGGGGCCAGGGAGTTCGCCGACGTCCTCGGTGAGGTACGGGCCGACGTGGCGCTCCCGGCGGTGGAGCCGGACGCCGAGGACCCCGCGACGATCTTCTACACGTCCGGGACCACGGGCCACCCCAAGGGCGCGCTCGGCAGCCACCGTAACCTCGGCCAGTCGCCGATGACCGTCGCCTACGCCCTGCTGCGCAGCATCGCCATGGCGGGCAAGGATCCGGCCTCGGCGGCGAGCACGCGGCGGATCACCCTGCTGACGGTGCCGCTGTTCCACGTCACCGGCTGCTTCGCGGTGATGACGGCGACCATGTTCGCCGGCGGCGGCCTGGTGCTGATGTACAAGTGGGATCCGGGGCTGGCACTTCAGCTCATCGAGCGTGAGCGGGTGACGATCCTCACCGGCGTTCCCACCAACGCCTGGCAGCTGCTGTCGCATCCGGACTTCGGCAAGTACGACATCTCCAGCCTCGGCGGGGTGAGCTACGGCGGCGCTCCGGCCCCGCCCAAGCTGCTGGAGCGCATCAACGACCAGCTGCCTAAGCGGCAGGCGTCCAACGGGTACGGGATGACGGAGACCACCGCGCTCGCGATCTACAACAGCGGGCCGACGTACCTGGCCAAGCCCGACAGCATCGGCCTGCCCCTGGCGGTCTGCGACGTGCGGATCTCCGACCCCCTCGGTAACGAGCTGCCTTCGGGCGAGGTCGGCGAGCTGTGCATGCGCGGCCCCAACGTGATCATGGGCTACTGGAACCGCCCGGACGCGACCGCGCAGACGTTCGTGGACGGATGGCTGCACACCGGCGACCTGGCGCGGGTGGACGAGGAGGGCTTCGTCTACATCGTCGACCGGGCCAAGGACATGGTCATCCGGGGTGGCGAGAACGTCTACTGCGCCGAGGTCGAGGCGGCCCTGTTCGAGCATCCGGCCATCGACGACGCGGCCGTGATCGGGATCCCGGACGAAGAGCTGGGCGAGCAGGTCGGCGCGGTCGTCCGGCTCAAGCCCGGCGTGCCCGCCACCGCGGAGGAGTTGCGATCGTTCCTGAGCGGGGTGCTGGCCCCGTTCAAGATCCCGGTCCGCTTCTGGTTCCGCGACGCCGAACTCCCCCGCAACCCCGGAGGCAAGATCCTCAAAACCCACCTCCGCAAGGAGACCCTCGGCCTCTGAGGCCCTGCGATCACGAGGTACAAGGCGGGGCGCCATCACCCGCGCCCCGCCGACGGTCAGCGAAGCCTGCTGCCGCGCCTCCGTATGGACGTGAGCCCGCTGCGCGATCCGGTGACTTCCGCCTGCTGATCGGGCCCAGCGTGATCACGATGTTCGGCAGGTCGGCCCCAGCCCACCGAGCGGCCAGGGCCGACGTGATTACATTGCAGGTAGGTAGCGATGGTGCGTTCCCCCTGGCCATGTGAGGGAGGGACAGACATGGAGATCACACCCCAGGCGGTCGTCATTCCCAAGGAGACCGACCATCTGGAACAGGGGAAATACGGCCCCATCTTCCCCAAGACCCCGGCGTGCTACGGGTTCACCATCATCGCGACGGTCAAGCCCGGCCGCGCCGAGGCGATCCGCAACCACGGCTACACGCTGGCCAAGGCGCTGGAGGCAGACCCGTATCTGCTTGCGCCGCTCAAGCTGCACTATCTGCGCTGGGTGCTGTTCGACGACGACACGCGGTTCATGTACCAGGGGATCTTCGACACCGACTTCGACAAGTACACCGAAGACGCCATCGACCTCTTCAGCAGGTCAGGGGTGAGTACGGCTTTCGAGAACCTTGAGGGGTTTCCCGAGGACTGGAAGACCAACCCCGAGGCGTTCGTACGGTTCGTTCGTGCGCATCACTGCCCGAGCTTCATCGAGTACGGGGAGTATCCGTACGTCACTGCCGACGAGATCAAGAAGGCTCTGCGAATCAAGAGCGCTCTGTCGGAGATGCTCGACCAACTGCAGTGACATCCGCCCGCGTTATCAGGGAGGAAAGATGAACGAGTTCAGGACCGCGCGAACGTACAACCAGCAGCATGTGCCGCGCCAGTACACCCCTGGTCGGCGGCGGTTGAGCATCTATGTCGCGTGGAGCTATCCGGCCGAGGCGGGCAGGAACCCGGCGGAGCTCGACAACCGGTTCTCCACGATGACCGAGGTGCGCCGCGCGGCGTGGCCGGCCTACGAGGACCCGAAGTGGTCGGATCCGCTGCGGTTCCAGCAGGGCATCGCGGGCGGGCTGGAGCTGTTCTTCCGGGGCTGGCTGCCGTTCCAGCAGTTCGTCGAGGAGGCCACCGGACACGCCGTGCCCGTCTATCAACGCGTCGATCAGGCCGGCTTCCCTACCCCGCTGGACGAGCGGGTGCTGGCCGACACCGACACCCTGTTCGTGTGGGGGCTGGATCACATGATCACCGGGCAGGAGGCCGCACCGGAGGAGATCGAGGCGCTGCGGGAATTCCTCACCCGGGAGGGGGCTTGCCTGGCCTTGGGGCCGCATCACGACGTCGGGGCATCGGACGACCTGGCCGTGCGCGACATGGAGTACCGCCATCACGGTGACCCCCTGGTGCCCCGCCGGCAACGCTTCGGCGGGTACACCAGATCGTTGATGGCAGGTCTTGGAGTGCCCGTGGAAAACCGCTATGGGCTACGTCCTGCGGTGAAGCAACCGAACCAGAACGCCCCACTGTCCATCACCAGGGATCTCGACACCAAAGGCTGGCTGGAAGGAGTGACCAGCTTCAACTTTCACAAGCACCTCCCGCACTACGCCCTCACCACCGACGACCCGGACATCGTCCACGTGCTTGGCCGGCAGCCCATCGACACATCAAGACCGCACCCGTTCACCGAGGCGGGCAACACCGAATTCAACATGTTCCTATGGATGCCGCCCAGCGGCGACCGGGCCGGTGATGTGATCATGGCCGACAGCACGATCTTCAGCACGTTGTTCGGCGCCGACGAGAGCCTGCGCGCCTTCTGGGGAAACCTCGCCTCGGCGAAGTAGCGCCACAGGAGGGCGAGGTTTCATGAGCGAGCAAACGCAGGTCGCTCTCGAACTCCACGACATCCAGCGCGGTGTGCTCAGCCCCCGTCCGACGCCGTACGCGGCGACGTACATCCTGTTCCGCATCGACGACCGGGCGCACGGGAAGGAACTGATGCGCCGCGTGAGCGCAGTGGTGACCTCGGCCGCCGACTCGGCGAGCCCTCTGGGCGAGACCTGGGTGAGCGTCGCGGTCACCTGTCACGGCCTCAGAGCACTCGGCGTGCCACAGGATTCCCTCGACACCTTCGCCTGGGAGTTCCGGCAGGGGATGGCAGCACGGGCCAATGCGCTGGGCGACATCGACGAAAGCAGCCCCGAGAACTGGGAACCACCGCTCGGCACGCCCGATGTTCACGTTGTGCTCGTGGCGCTCGCCCCCGACAGCACACAACTGGAGGCTGCCATCGACCGCGCCCGCCCTGCCTTCGACACCCTTCCCGGCGTGACGGCGATCTGGCGGCAGAACTGCCACGCGCTACCCACCGAGACAGAACCCTTCGGTTACCGCGACGGCATCAGCAACCCCGCCGTCGAGGGCAGCGGCATTCCCGGCACGAACCAGCTAGAGGCGCCCCTCAAGGCCGGCGAATTCGTGTTCGGCTACCGCGACGAGCTCGGCGGGATCCAGACACCACAGCCCCAGGTGCTGGGGCGCAACGGCACCTACATGGCCTTCCGCAAGCTCAACCAACGTGTCGCCCTGTTCCGGCGCTACCTGAAGGACAACTCCACCAGCCCCGAAGACGAAGAACTGCTCGCAGCCAAGATCATGGGACGCTGGCGCAGCGGCGCACCCCTGGCGCTCAGCCCGCTGCACGACGACCCCGGCCTCGGCGCCGACCCAAGCGGCAACAACACCTTCCTGTACCAGCAGGACGATCCGGCCGGCTTCACCACTCCGGGCGGCTGCCACATCCGCCGAGGCAATCCCCGCGACGCGTCGGTGGCCGGTGCGCCGAGGCTGCACCGCATGATCAGACGCGGCACCGCGTACGGCCCGGCGCTGCCCGAGGGCGTCCTGGAAGACGACGGAGCCGACCGCGGACTGATGTTCGCGTTCATCGGAGCGCACCCGGGGCGGCAGTTCGAGTTCGTCCAGTCCGAATGGATGAACAGCGGCATCTTCTTCGGCGCGGGCAACGAGACCGATCCCGTCATCGGCTCCAGCCACGGCGCCCGCGACTTCACGATTCCCCGGCGGCCCGTACGGCGGCGCCTGCACGCCCTGCCCCAGTTCGTCGTCACTCGCGGCGGCGAATACTGCTTCATGCCCGGACTGAGCGCTCTGCGCTGGCTCGGGGATCTCCAAGACTGAAGCACGGCCACGCTGCCGCCCTGGCACGACGACGATCCACAGCCCGAGTTGGAGCAGGGCTCCCACCCGGTTTTCGAGCCACGACGGGCCGTACGCGTAGAGCAGGCTCGACCCGAACATCAGCCCGATCCCGGCGAGAGGCGCCACCACTGCCGCCGGCAGGCCCACACCCCACTCGCCCCGCCTCACAGATGCCACCCTTCCCTGCCATTCAGCATGGACGACTTATGCGAGGAACGACGGGATGGACCGGGCGGGCACCGGATCAGTGACGTTTGATGGCCACCACGTTGTACGGGGTCGTCGGGGTGGGGGTGGTGGTGAAGCGGGCGTTGGGGAGGTAGAGGCGGTCGCGGAAGGCGGCGATGGTGGTCGGGACGTCGAAGCGGCCGTCCATGAGCTTGCGGATCACCTTCCCTGACGTGGCGCCGCGGTCCAGTTGTACGGAGGTCACGGTGTTCAGCCGGTTCTGAACGACGTGGAGGACGCGGCCCTCCAGCAGCAGGCCGTCGCCGTTGGCCAGGGACTCGGTGCCGAGGTCCACCAGGGTGGCGACTCCGGTCGAGGGGTTGACGCGGAAGAGCCTGCCGGTGTTCGACTGGACGACCAGCAGGGCCTTGTGGTCGGGGGTCTGGGCGATGCCGTTGGCGTTGTTGCCGGTCGTGTACACGATGTCCCCGCTCAGTGGCACGTTCACCGCCTCGTCCGGCAGTGCTCCCCCGCGCCCGAACGGCAGTTTGTACAGCACGGGGTTGGCCGAGTCGGTGAAGTAGGCCGCGTCACGGGTGAGCACGACGTCGTTGACGAACGCGGCGCCGGTGGTCAGCCGGTAGCTCGCGAGTACCTCGCCGCTCCGGGTGTCGATCACACGGGCGTCACCGCCGGTGCCGCCGGCGACGAACAGCCTGCCGCGCGCGTCGACCTTGAGGCCGAGCGACGGGGTGCCCGGTCCTGGGCTGATGATCCGGCCCTCGCCCGTGCGCAGGTCGGCCCGGTAGATCGCGCCGGTCGCGCGCGAGCCGAAGTACGCGGCCGGGCCCGGGCCGATGGCGATCCCTTCCGGCTGGAAACCGTCCGGAAGGGAGAACTCGGTGGGATAGGCCGGCCTGCCCACGGACGCAGCGGCCGTGGACGCATCGGCCCTGGACGTGGCCTCGGTCGGCCCTCCCACGAGCACGGCCAAGAACCCCGCCAGGAAGACTGCCACCTTCATTGGAGAACATCCCATCTGTCGCAGGTACAGCGATCTACCGAAATGCCCGCCCGAGCAACGCATCTAACATCGAGTGAGCCCCGGGCCTACGCCCCTGCGCCACCGAACGCTGCTGGAGAGCGGCTTGCGCCGCACGGTTCCAGCCGATCTGCGCGTGCGTCGCGAGATGAGCGTGGTCCTGGGCCCACGGCAACGACCAGAGCCCGACGTGATCGTCTTTCACGCCAGAGCCGTCCGAGGCCCAGACACCACCGCCTACAAAGCCGAAGATCTGGTGCTGGCGATCGAGGTGGTGTCCCCCGAATCAGAAGAGCGTGACCGTAAGCGCAAGCCGTCGCTTTACGCCGAGGCCGGCATCCCTCACTTCTGGCTGGTCGAAAGCTCCGAAGGACGTCCCACGGTGAACGCCTACGAACTGGACCCGACCACGCACAGCTACATCCTGTCCGGCAGCCACCAGGGCCGAGTACGGCTCACGGCCCCCTTCGACATCGACATCGACCTGATGGAGATCGACAGGCTTTGATCCCTTCTTCGAACCGAAGGACGGAGATCGCTTGATCGGCGACCGAAGGGTCGATCACGGGCGCGGACGCATCCTTGTGCGGCGTGCTCGTCCCCCTGGGACACAGTCCGAGCGCGCGTCGCGGAGCGGCGTGAATCGCGAGGACCACTGCCATGAGGCGGACACGCGATAGGAAGACGGGCGTTGCACGTCAGGGCGAGTTTCCGTGACTCGGGGTTGTGACCGCGAGTCATTTCCGGAGCGTGTGATTATCACATGGGCCATTGATCCGGTGTTGGTGCGAGCGTATGGTCCTCCCAACATCCGAGTACGCCTCATGTTTTGGGGGTCCTCTCCATGCACGCACGTCTCCGGCGGACGATCACCGCGGCCTCCGCGCTGGTGATCCTCTCGCTGGCATCCCCCGTCGTGCCCGTATCGGCCGCCACTTACACCGCCGACGACTACTGCCTCGGCGAGTGCGCGGACGTGTTGCCGCCGGGCCAGAACGGGAACGCGACCCTGGTCGAGATCCTGGCCAACCAGTCGCTGGGCACGATGCCACGGCACAGCAACGACCAGCTCGGCAAGTACGCCAACCTCATCGCCGGCTACACCGGGCTGACCGACGACCAGATCACCACGTTCTTCAACGACAGCTCGTTCGGCGTGCCCGCCGGGCAGGTGGAGAGCACGACGAGCCCCCGCTCGGACGTCACGATCGTCCGTGACAAGGCGACCGGCGTGCCGCACGTCACCGGGACCACCCGGGAAGGCACGATGTTCGGCGCCGGGTACGCGGGCGCGCAGGACCGCCTGTGGCTCATGGACCTGATGCGGCACGTCGGCCGTGGTGAGCTGACCCCGTTCGCCGGGGGCGCCCCCGGCAACCGCGCGCTCGAACAGAGCGTCTGGCGCAACTCCCCCTACACCGAGGCGGACCTCCAGGCCCAGATCAACAGGCTCAGGGACTCCGGCACCCGGGGCTCCCAGCTCTACGCCGACGTGCAGAACTACGTGAGCGGCATCAACGCCTACATCGACTACTGCATGGCGAACCGGAACTGCCCCGGCGAGTACGTCCTCACCGGCCACCTCGACGCGATCACCAACGCGGGCGGGCCGGTGGACTTCACCATGACCGACCTGATCGCGGTGTCCGGCGTGATAGGCGGGCTGTTCGGCGGAGGCGGCGGCGCGGAGATGCAGTCCGCGCTCGTGCGGGTCGCGGCCAGGGCCAAGTACGGCACGACGGTCGGCGACCAGGTCTGGACGGCCTTCCGGTCGCAGAACGACCCCGAGGCCACGCTGACCCTGCACAACGGCCAGAGCTTCCCCTCGGGGAACGCGCCAGGCGGCGCCACCGGGGTCGTCCTGCCCGACGCGACGACGTCACCCGTGGACATCACCGAAAACGAGTCGGGGTCGGCCACCACCTCCACCTCGTCCGCGAAGGGCGTCCTGGACGGGCTGCTCGTCGACAACTCCAAGCCCAGCATGTCCAACGCCGTGGTGGTGTCGGCCGCCGAGTCGAAGTCCGGTCATCCGGTGGCGGTCTTCGGGCCCCAGACCGGCTACTTCGCCCCGCAACTGCTCATGCTGGAGGAACTCTCCGGGCCCGGCATCCGGGCACGCGGCGCGGCGTTCGCCGGGCTCAACCTGTACGTGCTGCTCGGCCGGGGCACGGACTACGCCTGGAGCGCCACCTCGTCGGGCCAGGACATCACCGACACCTACGCGCTGCAGCTCTGCGACCCCGGCGGCGGCACGGTGACCCCGGCGTCGAACTACTACCTGTACCACGGCACCTGCACGGCGATGGAGACGCTGAAGAAGACCAACTCGTGGAAGCCCACCGTCGCCGACTCCACCACCGCAGGCTCGTACGACCTGGTGATGAAGCGGACCAAGTACGGCCTGGTGACCTGGCGCGGCACGGTCAACGGGCAGCCCACGGCCTTCGCCGCGCTGCGCTCGACGTACCAGCACGAGGCCGACTCGGCGATCGGGTTCCAGATGTTCAACGACCCGGCCCAGATGGGCGACGCCGCGGCGTTCAGGAACTCCGCCTCCACCATCGGCTTCGCGTTCAACTGGTTCTACGTGAACTCCTCCGACGCGGCGTACTTCATGTCGGGCAACAGCCCGGTCAGGTCCGCGGTCTCCGACCCGAACCTCCCGATGACGGCCGACGCGGCCCACGAATGGGCGGCGTACGACCCGGCCACCAACTCCGCGACCTACACGGCCCCCGCGACCCACCCGCAGACGAGCAACCAGGACTACCTGGTCAGCTGGAACAACAAGCAGGCCAAGGACTACGGCGCGGCGGACGGCAACTTCAGCTTCGGGCCGGTCCACCGGGTCGACCTGCTGGACGCCCCGGTCAAGGCGGCGGTGGCGGGATCGGGCAAGCTCGACCGGGCGGGCACCGTGAAGATCATGGCAGAGGCCGCGACCACGGACCTGCGCGGCAAGGAAGTGCTGCCCCACCTGCTCCGGGTGGTCAACAGCGCGACCGTGACCGACCCGGCGCTCGCCTCGGCGGTGTCCAAACTGTCGGCATGGGCCTCGGGCGGCGCCAGGCGGCTGGAGACCTCGCCGGGCAGCAGGACCTACTCGGACGCCGACGCCATCCGCGCGTTCGACGCGTGGTGGCCGAAGCTCGTCCAGGCGGAGTTCAAGCCCGGCCTCGGTGACGGCCTGTACCAGTCGCTGGTCAACGCCCTGCAGATCAACGAGTCGCCGTCGGGCCACCAGCAGGGAGACCTCTCCAGCCTTCCCGGCTCGGCGAACGAGGCCCAGGCGCACAAGGGCTCGGCGTTCCAGTACGGCTGGTGGGGTTACGTGAGCAAGGACATCCGCTCGGTGCTGGGCGACCAGGTCGCCGGGCCTCTGGCGCAGAAGTACTGCGGAGACGGCACCGTGGCCGGTTGCCGGACGGTGCTGCTGAACAGCCTGTCGGCGGCGCTCGCCGAACCCGCGACGACCACCTACCCGGCCGACGACGTGTGCTCGGCGGGCGACCAGTGGTGCGCGGACGCCATCGAGCACTCGCCGCTCGGCGGGGTCAAGCAGTCGCTGATCTCCTGGCAGAACCGGCCGACCTACCAGCAGGTCGTGTCCTTCCCCGCCCACCGGGGCGACCCGATCACCAACCTCGCGACCGGAGGGTCCGCGAGCGCGTCCAGCATGCAGATCCTCCCGCCCTACCCGGCGAGCAGGGCGATCGACGGCGACCCGACGACCCGCTGGGCGAGCGCGTCCAGCGACAACCAGTACCTCCAGGTCGATCTCGGGTCGGCCAAGACCGTGGCCCGGACGGTGCTGCGCTGGGAGGCCGCCTACGGCGCGGCGTACTCGATCCAGACCTCTGCCAACGGATCGGCCTGGACCACGGTGTACTCCACCACCACCGGGAACGGCGGCGTGGACAACGTCACCTTCAGCCCCACGACGGCCCGCTATGTCCGCATGCAGGGCGTGACACGCGGCACCTCGTACGGCTACTCCCTGTACGAGATGGAGGTGTACTCCAAGTAGCGGGCTGAAAGGAGAATGGCGGTGGAGTGATCCACCGCCATTCGGCCACCCCTCACTGGAGTGATCAACCACCGTCGGGCCCGTCCCCGCCGGCGCCGGGCGGAATCCGGCGCCGTCGGGGAATGTCAGGCGCTGCGGAGGTGGGCGCCTGTGCGCTCGGCGGCCAGGGCCACGGCCGCGTCGCGGGCCGCGGTGGTCTCCTCCACGATCAGTGTGCGGTCGGGGGCGCGGAAGCGCAGGCTGTACGCCAGGGACTTCTTGCCCTCCTCCACCTGAGATCCGGTGTAGACGTCGAACAGCCGGATCGACTCCAGCAGCGTGCCCGCCCCTTCGCGCAGGGCCGCCTCGACCTCGGCGACCGGAACCCCGGCAGGGACCACGAGCGCGACGTCCTGCGTGGCGACGGGGTACGACGAGACCGGCTCGGCCTGCGCCGGACCGGGCAGGACCGCCGCGAGGACGCTGAGCTCCAGCTCCATCGCACAGGTGCGGGGCGGCAGGCCGTACGCCTCGATGACGCGCGGGTGCAGCTCGCCGGCGTGGCCGAGCAGCTTCTCCCCCACGTGCAGGGCGGCGCACCGGCCCGGGTGCCACGGCTCGTGCCGGTCGGCGCTGACGGTGATCTCGGCGCCGGCCTCCCGTGCGACCACACGTGCCGCCTCGACGGCGTCCGCCCAGCTCGCCGGGCGACCGGCACCCCACCAGCCGGACCGGTCGTGGGGGGCGGCGCGCCCGACGGCGCCCCCCCCCGGCGGCCGGGGGCGGGCGGCCGGGGTGGTGGGCAGCGCCGCCGCCGGGGGGGGGCGGGGGCCGCCGCGCACCC